>JAFEGS010000100.1 GCA_018239705.1 Verrucomicrobiota bacterium
TAAAGATGTATGGTTAAAATAAAGTAACCAAAGGGCGTGATATGGATAACGGGGATCTTAAAAAACAGCAGCTTTTAGAAGCTGTAAGAAAGAATAAAGCACTTCTCCTCTCGGAGGGGGTGGCATTTACGCTTTTAGGGCTCTTTGCCTTGGCAGCTCCTACTATTTTTTCTCTGACACTCTCCTATTTTTTTGGTTGGGGGCTTGTAGTTGGTGCTTTGATCTTAGGGGTTCGCGTTGTGCGAGCGCCTGATATCCACAATCGCATTGTTTCTATTTTGAGTATCCTGCTCTATCTCTTCTTAGGATTTATGTTTTTGTTCTATCCCGTATCAGGAGTGGAAACACTTACGCTTGTCCTTGGCATCTTTTTTATATTTGACAGCATTTTTAAGTTCTATACGAGTGCACATCTGAGGGGAATTCCCGGACGGAGTTGGATACTGTCTAGCGGCATAGTATCAATTGTACTTGCCATCCTTATCCTTGCAAGCTGGCCAACAAATACACCTTGGGTACTGGGTGTTGTGCTAGGCGTGAACTTTCTTGTCACCGGTCTTGCAACATTGGGATTTTTCTGGCAGCTTCCTCATCAAAAAGATGATTGAAAAAACAGCAATTCCCGCTTGCTACCCAGGGTTGCGTTACCCCTCTGGGGTTTCCTTACCCTGGGCTACTCTCTATCACCCCATCCTGGGGTTCTTGAAATTTCCAGCGGGAATTACTGTTGAAAAATATTGCTAGCAATGTGACAATCGCTTGACCAACCAACTGGAGGACTGATGGAAAAGCGATCATTAGAAGAGCTCGATATTCGCAGCTGGGATGAAACCTTTGATGCAGCCGTTCAAAATAAGATGACAGAGGCGCTTGAAGGTGGGAAGATCCTCTATTTTCCTTCTCTTTCATTTTCGCTCAGTCCCCAAGAGCTTTTGCTTCTTGACCCCGAGAAGATGAGTCCTAAATCAAAAAATATCAGCTTTGATCTTCGCAGTAATGGCTTGCAGGGCATGCAATGCACGCAAGAAGAGGAAGAAGTTATGCGAGCGATGATTAAGCGCTTTGCCATATCCTCTAGAAAGCTCTTAGATGCCTTGATCCCGCACTATCAGAGCTCAGTTATTCAGGCAAAAACCAGTTTTAGGCCGGTTGAGATCTTTGGAAGAAAGAGCTCGTACCGCAAAGACGACACGCGCCTGCATGTCGACTCTTTTCCCTCTAATCCTGTAAAGGGCCAGCGCATCATGCGCGTATTTACCAACATCAACCCAAATGGCCAGCCAAGGGTATGGAGAGCAGGAGAGCCCTTCAAAGATGTGGTTGAAAAGATTGCGCCGCGTGTATCAAACCCCATCCCAGGGGTGAATCATCTCCTGAAACTTCTGAAGATTACTAAGTCATTACGCACGCCCTATGATCACTACATGCTGCAGATTCACGATGAGATGAAGCGAGACATGAACTACCAGCAGACGGTGCCTCAAGAGGAGATCCAATTCCCTCCTGGAAGTAGCTGGATTGTCTTCACCGACTTAGTTTCGCACGCTGCGATGTCGGGCCAGCACGTTTTAGAGCAGACCTTTTACCTGCCTGCAAAGGGGCAAAAGCATCCGGAGTACTCTCCTCTTGCGACCCTTGAGCGCTATTTCAATAGGCAGCTGATTTAGAGCTCTTGGAAGAGGAAAATGGTCTCTAGCTCCTGCCGAGAAAGGCCCCCATGATGCCCCTTATAAGGAGAACTTTCGACATCACTCCTCCAGACAGAGTGGGGAGCATATGGCAAAATCACAAGATTGCCAACCCGCTCCAGAAATTGCTTTGAGAGAGGCAGCGGCCCAAAGAGCCCAGCCTCAATCAGCTCTTGGGTGAGATAGATCTCAGCTATGCCAGAAAGTTGCCTTTTTACTTCACTTTGAACGCCCAGAAGATAGGGCTCCTGGATGTGCAAAAAGAGATCACGAGAAGAGCCACAGTAGCCAATAGGCGTGCCTCTGCCCGTTTTTTTGAGCTTGCTTTCTAGATCGGGAAGGAGAAGATTGAGAAAGTGGCATTTTGCAGGATCCATAGCAGCCATGCCATGGTCAGCCGTGACAATAAGCGCTGTGTTCTCTTTTTTCCCCGATGTGAGTCGAAAGAACTTTTCTAGCTGATCGAAGGTTTTGGTGATAAGCTTTTCAACCTTTGGAGAATCTGGCCCATGGCTATGTGAGAGACTGTCAATTTCGGGATAGTAGAGAAAGAAGTAGTTTTTTTCCTTCGCTTCCAAGATGCTCTCTTTGAGATTGGAAAGTCCCTCTGAAAGATGCTTAAAGCCGGATGCGGTGGCTCCCTGCTGCATGACGGCAGAGTAGGGGCTATGTACGATCTCTTTGGGCTGGAAGATGCAGGTTCGCACCCCTTCGTTTTGAAGTCGAGGGTAGATTGGCTGCATAGGAAAGAGCTCTTCCGGTGTAAAGCCCTTTGCAAGAAGGGAGTTACTGTCATCGTCATTCGCGTAGGAGAAGCGCAGTGGGCAGATGACATCATCGACAATGGGGTCGTAGTAAAACCATTCGTACACCCCTGATTGGCCAACCGTAAGCCCTGTGTGTATGCAGGTGATGTGGTTTGCGGTGGTTGAGGGGAATTGTGATGTGAGCTTACTCACAATGCCTCTATCGATAAAGCGAGTTAAAAAGGGGAACTTATCGGCATATTTTTCAAAAAAGCGCCAGCCAAAACAGTCTATCAGGATGAGGACAACAGTGTCGTAGGTTTTGTCTGGAATGGTATCTGTCGGAAGCGGCCACTTTGAGTGCCCAAGAAGAAGCTTCTGGATAGTGTCAGGGATGCGAGTAAAGGAATAGGAGCCATAAAGTGGTTTACAAAAGGGGCCAAAATGGCTCTCACTAATAGCTGCAATCGATTTTTGGTTTATCATTTTGATTTATCTAAACCAAAGACGATTTCAAAACAGGTATCTTCATCTGTCATGAGAGGTAGCTTCAGGGCATCTTGAGGGGTTGCCCAGGTAAAGCCTTTGTGTTCCTTAAAATTTATTTTTACATCACCAGGGTTTTCAATGGGCTCCATATAGCGGACCATATGGTACTCAAAATCGAAGTTGGGGACTCGGATATAGAGCTTGCCAATGGGGTGCATCTTTTTTGGATCGAGCGTAAAGCCGGTCTCTTCATAGACTTCTCGTGCAATAGCATCGATAATCTGTTCGTTGGAATGTAATTTGCCTCCAGGTATGCCCCAACGGTTTCCCTCAGGCTTTGCATCTTGCCTGTGCAGGAGGAGGATCTTGTCTTGGTAGTGTAGGAAGCAGCAACCAACAATAGCTGCCTTTTGATGAAAATCGGCCGGTTTTTCGAGGTAGATGCCTGCCTGTAGGGGTGTTAACAGTATCGAGAGTATAATTAAGATGTGTCTCATAGAGAGTAGAGTCCTTTGTTGAAGAAAAAGCATACTCTATTTGGTACATTCCAGCATCAAAATAAATTTGACTTTTGTGGTCAAAGAATGCACAATAGATCTAACTGTAACATATAGGAGTGTTACCCATGTATACCTATCGCAATAGGTTGTTGAGTAGTGAGCTCAATAATCGATGCATAGATGCTGTTTCTATGCCCTCTCGCTTTACGTTGTCTTTTGTTGTTCCTTCCCATTTAGCGTCTTTGAAACGCAAGCCCTCCTTCGTTTCCTCTAAACGAAAATAATTTACTCCCATTTTGTTTGTATTAATTGTTAGAAAAACACTGTTTTTTCTTGCAAAAGTTTTTTCTGTATTGTAAAATTTAAACTTTGATTTACCGGAGAATTTTCATGTTTCCCGCTGTTTTTGACCATTTGTCAAGCATCGATAGCTTCTTTTGGGGCTATATTGCATTCGTATTGATTATCTTACTGGGATGCTGGCTCACCATTCAGGCTCGTTTTTTTCAAATTCGCGCTTTTCCTCCTATTATAGGAACCTTTATTCAGTTTTTAAAAAAATCGGCTCCGGAAGTTCGGGGAGTCCATCCCATCAAAGCCTTTTTCGCCTCTGTCGGAGGGATGATTGGGATTGGCAATGTCGTGGGCATCGTCACAGCGGTGCAGATCGGTGGCCCTGGAGCCCTATTTTGGGTCTGGGTGGCTGCGTTTATCGGCATGATTATCAAGTATTCTGAGATCTTTCTTGGCATCACCCATCGCGTGCACAATGATCGAGGTGGCTATGATGGCGGCCCGATGTACTTTCTGCGCACGGCATTTAAAAACCGATTAGTGCCAATCTTTATTTCGATCCTGCTCTGCATTTACGGAGTCGAAATTTACCAGTTTGCGGTTGTCACCGATACGCTGGCGGTAAACTTTGACATGAATAGATACGCAGTCATTGGTGCACTTATGGCATTGATCCTCTATGCAAGTGTTGGGGGAGTGTCGCGCATTGGAAAGATCTGCAGCTGGATTATGCCCGGGTTTATTGTGCTCTATATTGTCATGAGCCTTTGGGTGATAGTACAGGAGGCACCACTCCTGCCCGGTATACTGGCAAGTGTCTTTGTGAGTGCCTTCACAGGTCATGCCGCTATTGGTGGATTTGTTGGAAGCAGTGCTATACTTGCCATCCAGCATGGCATCTCGAGGGCTGCCTACTCTGCCGATATTGGCATTGGGTATGACTCTATCATCCAGAGCGAGTCAAACACCGTACATCCTGAAAGGCAAGCGCGCCTGGCAGTGCTTGGCGTATGTGTGGACAATCTGATCTGCACGATGAGTATTTTAGTGGTGCTTGCTTCGGGTGTATGGAAGGCTGTAGAGCCCATTGAGGCCTCTCGCCTGGTCCAGACAGCCCTAAGCCGCTATTTTCCCTACATGGATCTCTTTATGCCAATTTTTCTTTTGATAGTTGGCTATTCGACCATGATTGCCTACTTTTGCGTGGGGATCAAATGCGCCAGGTTCCTCTCTCCAGCCTATGGAGAGCGGCTCTATTTGATCTATGGGGTGGCTATGCTCTTCTTCT
>JAFEGS010000101.1 GCA_018239705.1 Verrucomicrobiota bacterium
GGCTTGCTTTCTTTTTCAGATTGGCCCGCTTCTTGGTAAAGTACTCCTTAGCTGCCTGTACAACAAAGTCGTGGTGATCCGGCGGAATTTCATTTGGGATGATAGGGCTTATGTTTTGAAGCGTCCATTTCTCATTGTTTTTTACAAATTGCGCAAGCAGAAGAGGTGCTTGAAACTGCTGAAAAAGCCCTGCACATAGCTTGTCGTGGCATTTGGAAACATTATGGCCAAAATAGATACTTAAAACGAACTTGTTTGAATGGATATGCTGCAGGCTACTTTGGATGAGCTCATCGAGCTCGCTTGAAACAAAGCGTGTCATTGTCGAAGATTTCAGGTCCTGTATGGTCTGCACACCGGGAAGTGGTTTGTGCCCCCGAGCAGTCGCCAGCAGCGAAACGTAATAGCCACTTGTTTGATAGCGATAGGAACGGCATAGATTAATGACGCGAGCGTTGCGATATGAGCTACACTCGGCAGATGTCAGATATTCTTTTGCTGAAACTACCTCAACCCCAGGGATGTCCAAAGGCCAGTTTTGTGGGTTGTTGACCACAAAGTAAATCTTCATTTATCCTCCTAATTAATACAGCCAAATGGCCATAACCCTAAAGGACCAAATGTACATAATTTTATTTTGCATTCAACTTTTTTTTATTATTTTTTCACTTCCCCTTTCTGGAGCCACCATGCACATACTCCTGGCAGGAGATAATCGAGCCGAACTTAAAAAATCGGTAAAAGCTGACATGTTAAGGATGCGAACTTCTGCCAAAACCATCGCCAAAATCATTGGGATGAAAAGCAAAGTAAAATTGGTTTTTGCCAAAAAACTGACCCCAGATACAATTTTACGATTGATTAGCAGTGCCAAAGTCCGCCGAAATGACATCTTTCTCTTTTACTTTACCGGTCACGGCAATCGCGCTCAAAGTGACTCAGAATGGCCAGCCATGTACTTCTCAAAGCCAAAAATCCATCTCGATCTTGAGCAGGTCATCTCGCGCATTAACAAAAAACATCCCCGATTAAGCCTTATCATCTGCGATAGCTGTAACAGATCAAGCTCAAACGCAAGGTCATTTCAAGACGAGCTAGACTCCACAGAAATCCCCCAAGACTATACCAGAGACAGTTTAAAAAAATTGTTTGGCTACAAAGGAACGATCATTGCCTGCGCCGCAAGGCCCGGAGAGAAGGCCTGGAGCTGCAAACATGGAGCGCTGTTTACAGGCATATTCCTCACACAAATAGTTGAGGAGATAAGTAGACCCTCTCCTTCGTGGGGACATCTCCTCTCCATGACAAAAAAAATGTGCCACCATGTCCAGAGCCCAATGACAAAATATAAAATTAATTAATATTTTATGCGATCCTTACAAAATCTTTACATGGCATGGTTAGAATGCGGGAAAGAGTGAAAAAAAAGCTTCAAAAATAAAGTGAAATACAGAAAGATTCGAAGCAGAGATTGAAATCTCAGTAAAACCAAACAACAAGGAGTAAAGCATGTTGTACACACGTTCAAGAAGTTACCTAGTTGCTCTGAGCGTAGCTCTAGGGGCATCTGTTGCCATGCCAACACTAGCCATTTCGGCTCAGCCGGTTACCAATCAAGTGGCAAAATGCACACGCTGCAATCAGCGCAAACTGCCTCCTAAGAAGGAGTATGCTATCTACAAAAAGGTTGCAAAACTCTCCGACAAAACACGTAAAGCAATGAAAGGCGAGGCAACTCCTCAGCAAGTTAAAGCTCGCATATGTGGTGGTGGTGATAAGATCAATTTTGCAAGAATTGCTCATCATATTGACAACGATACAAGCCGTTTGGGCGATATGATCGCTATTAAAGATGGCTCAGAGTGGACTGTCAGCGAGAGCGATCGCTATATAGTACAGAATTGGGCACCAAATACCAAAATCACTTTTGCGCCAAACTTGAGCTCATGGTCCTTCATTATGGGCGAGCCTATGCACAAGTACAGAGCGGTTAACCTTGAAACCGGCGAATCGGTAGAAGTCAACCTTTCACAAGGACCCTTTATCCACAAGAAAGAATCGCGACGTATCAAACAGATAAACAAATCAACAGGTGAAGTTCGTTTTGACAATGGAACAGCCTGGAGATGTGCCTATAATGGTCCTGTGAGCGAAGTATTTCACGACTGGAAAGTTGGAGACTTCGTCATCACCGGCATTAACGATTCATGGTATGCCCTCAATAAGCAGGACATCATCATCAACGTGAGCGCAGATAACTGGCTCCCAGCTCAGAGAGCGTTTTAAGGATCGTACCTGATACGCTTGTCTTCAACTGGAGCTTGGACTTCTAAGTAGTCCAAACTCCAGTTTAATCATATATTTTCATAAAAGGATATAATGCTATGTGCTTTCTAAATAACGTTTCTTGCTGTCCCTGCTACGCTGATCCATTAGATGACCAAACGATTGAGCCTCAAGGCCCCTCATTCATGGATCGGGCTACCAAGATCTTCTGCTCCATCTTTCCCTGGGTTGCATCCGCTGCATCGGCCTTTCTTTTTGTTGTTACCGAAGATCCGACAGCCTTCCTTGGACTGCTCGTTTTTGGCACATGGTCTCTTATTTCGCTTATCGCCTCGTTCCCGGATGATCTCTCCAAATCATCTCACACTTCTACTGCAAGCCGTGTACATAACAGCTTCTTCTCCCCACCTGTGCGTGAATACACTACTGTAGATGTAGTATACCGCGAGCCACACAGGAGCTATTCTCAACCGGCCCCCACCTACTACTCGCAACCGACATCATCCACTACAATCTTCAATCCTCCATCGCGCCCAAGCTATACTCCCTCGCAGCCGATCTATCAACCTACTATTGGGTATACTCCAACTGATCCTACAGAAAGAGCTCCTGTTGGAAGATCGAGAGTTACTGATGTAACTGACTACTCCTATAGGCAAGATCTGACAGAGCGCGCCCCTATTGGAAGAAGCAGTAGTAGAAGGGAAGATAGAGAAGAGCGTCATGATGCAACAGAAAGGGCCCCGATAGGCAGACGAAAACCGAATGAAGATGAGTCTGGCACTGCGACCACAGGATCAGGCGCTACTGAGCGTGCAAAAATAGGAAGAAAATAGCACGATAAGAAGCAAAAAAACGGTAAGAACGATATAACGATAGGAACGATAAAAATTATCGTTCCTATCGTTATATCGTTCTTACCATTTTTTTTCTTTCCCTCTCAATTATCTAACCTATCCAGTTTTTAAGTTTCTTGAGAGACCGAATTCGATCTGGTCGTAGATTCTGGAGGCTTTGCTATATTGTTCATGATCGCTTCAAGCCTTGCTGCAGCATCCGCCATAGATGGACGATATTGCCGATTTGAAAGCGTCATCTCTTTCAGAAGATCATCCAATTTACCTACCTGCTCTTTAGCATTTTTATCGTCTCCGTATTTACCCTTTAACTTATCAGTAAGTCTCGTGATGTAGGCTACCATATCTTTCTCTATTTCCTGATTGCCCGGTGTTGTCGTTATCCCCATAGCAGTCTGTACTAATTTTTTACTCTCCCATATGAACAGTTTTGTCTTTTCTAATTTTGTAGTAGTTTCCTGGTGGCGGCGGCTCTGAGTTTCAAGAAGATGTTGCTCAACACCCCTTCTGATTTTTGGCGCCCCCTTTTCTTTTTTTCCTGTTGGTTTTTCCAAAAATTCTTCCTCTAAGATGCGAATCACTGCTAGCGCACCGCTGTACACATCGCCTTTTTTACTTAATAACCCTTCTGGTGGTGAGAAGCGGGCATTTCCTGCGTTCGGGATCTTGTTGTTCTCTCCAATTTCACACGTTTTCCCAAAATCCATTATCTTTACGCTACCGTCCTTAAAAACGAGAACGTTTTCAAGTTTAAAATCACCATGTACATATCCGGCAAGGTGCATATTGGCCAGACCCTTGAGTACCCCCACGCCTAACTTCAGGTTGCCTGGGAAGACCGATCCATCTGCCTTTGAAATTTGCTCTTCGAGGTCCCATAGTCCCCTAGACGTTGTTACCGTATATTCCCCGCCAACTTTATCTGAGTCCTCAGTTACTTCCATGTAGTCGAGAAGAATATTTTCACTACTACCACCCCTCTCTTCCAATCGCGCAGCGATTTTCTTCGCAATTGCGACCTCACTTTGAAGCTCGCGCCTCTTGCGCAGTTCCTCAACATTTCCTGCAATCTCATCTACATAACCAGCGATTCCACCTGCTGTCTCTGCGCCGCCTACTTTGCTCTCTTTTACTATGGTAACGTACGCATGCTCAGTATCTTTTTGGCTAAAATAGAGCTGTTTGACCTTCCCCTTTGGCCCCGGTGTAAACTCATGCAATTTTTCTTGAACAGTAGTGTCTGTGTGCTCGGCCGTCTCCAATGCACGTCCAAGAGAGCTGTCCTCATGACTCTCTGTCGTCCTTGGGGAACGATAATCTTCTTGCACCTCAAAATCATGCGAAAAGCTTCCACGACTTTCTACTTCCATACATCACCATATAGTTGCTAACGTTAGTCTGCTCTCTCAAATTTTATTATATTATAATATAAATTTTAATTCAACGAGTGGAGCGTATATTTTTGTACGGGGAAGAAAAAAACTATGGGAAGCTGAAAAGCAAAAGAGGACTTAAAAGGTAGTCCTCTTTTGCTTTGTTAGAAAATCGCGTTAGGTAACAGCAAGAGCTTGGCTATCAACGGCCACGCCCATGGCGTGCATCCCGCAGTCGACATAGAGAACAACTCCCGTAACAGCAGACGCAAGAGGAGATGAGAGGAAGGCAGCCGTATTTGCCACCTCTTTTGCCTCAACACAGCGCTGCAGTGGAGAATTTTGAATCGTGTATTCGATCATCTTTTCGATAAAGCCGATCGCCTTTGCCGCTCTCGATCCATATGGGCCGGCAGAAATTACGTTCACGCGTATGCCAAAGCGTCTCCCCGCCTCAAAGGCAAGTGTCTTTGTATCGCTTTCAAG
>JAFEGS010000102.1 GCA_018239705.1 Verrucomicrobiota bacterium
ATATTTTCAACGCAGAGACGCAGAGTCGCAGAGACGCAGAGAGGCTTCGCCAGGTAAATACTCATAGAAAAATAACTAAGACTAGCCCTACAGCTAAATCAAGAGCAGTGCGCAATTACTTCGCGAAGGGCTTTACAGAAGAAGTGGAGCTCCTCCCCTGTGTTGTAGAAGGCAATGGAGGCGCGAACAGCAGCACTTATGCCAAATCGACGCATAATGGGCTGCACACAGAGATGGCCGGAGCGGACTGCTATTCCTTGCACATCCAGTAGTGTTGCGATGTCAAGCGGGTGGACATCTTGCACCGTAAAGGTAATGATCGCTGCTCGCTCTTTGGCGCTGCCGAGCACCTTAATGCCGGGAATGTCAACAACGTGCGGCCACACTTCAGCAAAGAGCTCTTCTTCTCTCGTTCGAATAGCCTGCATGCCGATACTGCTCAGATAATCAACAGCTGCACCAAGCCCAACTACCTGCGCAATTGCCGGTGTTCCTGCCTCAAACTTGAGCGGCAGCGTATTGTAGGTCGTTTTTTCAAAGGAGACTCGATCGATCATATCGCCGCCGCCCTGGTAGGGAGGCATCGCATCCAAAAGGGCCCTTTTGCCAAAAAGGCAACCAATGCCCGTTGGGCCTAGCATCTTATGTCCCGAAAAGGCATAAAAGTCTGCATCGAGCTCCTGCACATCTACCGGCATATGGGGCACGCTTTGCGCTCCATCAACCAGCACCTTCGCCCCCGCTGCATGGGCCATG
Source organism: Verrucomicrobiota bacterium (assembly GCA_018239705.1). Lineage (GTDB taxonomy): Bacteria > Chlamydiota > Chlamydiia > Chlamydiales > FEN-1388 > SZAS-6. The sequence goes on from JAFEGS010000102.1 coordinate 757, forward strand.
GCAATCATCTGCTTTACAGGATTGATCGTGCCGAGCGCATTGGAGACATGGGTCACTGCCACCATTTTGGTGCGCTCTGAAAGAAGCGACTGGTAGGCCTCCAGGTCGAGCTCTCCGGCATCGCTCATGGGGATCACGCGGATAATAGCTCCTCGGTCCTCACACATCAGCTGCCAGGGGACAATATTGGAGTGGTGCTCCATCTCTGAAATCAAGATCTCATCGCCCGGACGAACAAAGGCCTTACCAAAGGAATGGGCAACGAGGTTGATCCCATCGGTTGTCCCCTTCGTGAAGATGATCTCTTCTTCGTGATTTGCGTGAATGAAATTTTTTACTTTCTTTCTGCTGGCTGCGTAGAGCTCTCCAGCTGTCACAGAAGAGCTATAGACTGCGCGATGGACAGTGCCATACTGCGATGCGTAGAACTTGGCGATGGCATCGATCACCGCGCGCGGTTTTTGAGAAGTAGCTGCAGAGTCGAGGTAGATAAGCGGGCGGCCATGCACCTCTGTCTGGAGCATGGGAAAATCTTCTCTCATATCCTCACATACTGTAAAAGGACTTCTGCAAAGTGGCGCGCCTGAGAATCTAAAAAGAGCTTTTCTACAATCTCATGGCAAAAGCCATTGATCATGCATCTTTTGGCTTCATGTTCGTTAAAGCCACGCGATTTCAAGTAAAAGAGCTGGCGCTCATCGAGCTGGCCAATAGTGGCGCCATGCGACGCCTTAACATCGGAGGTCATAATTTCGAGATTGGGCTTGCTGTTTGCTTCGGCCAGGTCACTGAGCATGAGGTTTTTGTTAATCTGGTAGCTCTCTGTCTTAGTTGCCCTCTTGCCTACCACAATCTTTCCCTGAAAGCCGGAGCGCGCGGCATCGTTTAAGACACCCTTAAAGAGCTGGAGCGATCGGCTATAGGGCTCTTGATGATCCATAACCACATTGACATGGGCCTCTTTCTTGCCATCGAGTAGCCAAAGACCGCTGAGCTCCACATTGACGTTACTGCCGTTAATGGCGATGTTCCAGTCTCGTCTTGACTTCTCTGATCCTGCCAGCTGGCAGCCTTTGAAGGTCGCATTTGGCTTGAGAGCCACTCGAAATGCATCGAAAAGCCACGACTCGCTGGGAGGAAGACCTAGATCATCGACACTTGCAGTGACCTTTGCCCCATCTTCTATAGCAATATCAAAGAGGTTATTGTAAAAATAGCGCTCTCCTCGAAGGCACACGGTGCGGTAGGCTACACTTGCTTCCGATTGGGCTCCTGCAAAAAGGTGGAGCCGAGGCATCATCCAAGAGTCTCTTTCTGCAGTATCAATCACAGACAAGATCTGAATCGGGGCAGTACATACTGTCTTTGGGGGAATATAGAGAAAAGCGCCCTCTTGATGAAAGGCTGCGTTGAAGAGTGCAAAATAGTCACGCTCTTCTTTGCATGTCTTGGTAAAGGTGTTGTGGACAAATGTGCCAAACACCTTCATCGCCTGTTCCAGGGAGATGCAGAAGCTGCCTTTAGGAAGAGACGCGCAGTCGGAAAGGTCTGCTCGAAACTGCCCATTGACAAAGGTGACATACGACTTCTCGCATTCTGGGAAAACATGCTCTAAAAGAGCCTCCTTAGAAACTGAAGAGACAGGTGCCTTTTGCAGCGCACAAGAGAGTAGCTCTTTTAGCTGCAGGTACTCAAAAGCCTCATCTGTGAATTCAACCTCTTGCAGCCTTGTAGAGCATTTTGTGCGTATTTTTTTGAGCTGGTCTGAGCTTTCATTGATACTGCTCAAAAATGATTGCGTCTCAAGCAACATAGCTCTCCTCAACAGGTGAAATAAGCCAGTCGTAGCCCTTTGACTCAAGCTCAAGTGCCAGCTCAGGACCACCGGAAGTGGTGATTTTTCCATTTATACAGACGTGGACAAAGTGCGGTTTGATATAGTCAAGAAGGCGCTGGTAGTGGGTGATCAGCAAAAGTCCCTTTTCAGGAGTCATCCAGCGATTAACGCCGCGAGCAACAACCCTCATCGCATCGATATCGAGCCCGGAATCGGTCTCATCAAGAATAGCCATGCAGGGATCGAGTACGGCCATCTGTAAAATTTCATTGCGCTTCTTCTCCCCGCCCGAAAAGCCTTCATTGACGTTCCTGGTGCGAAATTCCGGCTTAATCTCCATCAAAGCAGCCTTTTCTGCAAAGTAGCTTTCAAACTGCTCCGAAGTCATTTCAGGTAGCCCATTGGCCTTTCGCTTTGCATTCAAAGCTATTTGCAAAAACTGGATGTTGCTGACGCCTGCAATCTCAATGGGGTACTGAAAGCCCATGAAGAGCCCCAGGTGCGCTCTCTCTTCCGGCTCTAAGTCTATCAGGCTTTTTCCCTGAAAGAGGAGCTCTCCACTAGTAATTTCATAGGCAGGATGGCCTGCAAGCACATTGGCCAGTGTCGATTTTCCGGAGCCGTTTGGCCCCATGATGGTGTGGATCTCACCCGGTTTTATGGTAAGAGATATACCTTTAAGAATCTCTTTTCCAGCAACAGCCACACAAAGATCTACAATTTCTAACATAATTTACCCAACTGAATGTTCAAGTTTAAGAGTAAGAAGCGCCATCGCCTCTTGAGCAAACTCAAGAGGAAGCTCATTGATCACTTTCTTACAAAAACCGTTCACAATCATGTTCACGGCGTCTTCGAAGGGGATTCCTCTACTGCGGAAATAAAAGAGGATCTCTTCGTTAATTTTTGATGTAGTGGCCTCATGCTCAAGCTGGCTTGAGCTGTTTCCAACCTCAATATAGGGGAAGGTGTTGGCCTGGCTCATTTCACCCACCAGCATCGAATCACACTGGGTGAAGTTTCTCGCACCTTCCGCCTTCGGCAAGATCTTTACAAGACCTCTATACGTATTTTTTGAAAAATCTGCGGAGATGCCTTTAGAGACAATCGTAGAGCGGCTATTCTTCCCAATATGGATCATCTTCGTGCCGGTATCTGCCTGCATGTAGCCATTGGTGAGTGCTACAGAGTAAAATTCGCCAACAGAGTTTTCGCCGCGCAAAATACAGCTTGGATACTTCCAGGTGATGGCAGCTCCTGCCTCTACCTGCGTCCAGCATATCTTCGAGTTTTTCCCCTGGCAAAGCCCGCGCTTGGTCACAAAGTTGTATATGCCACCCTCTCCGGTCTTTGGATTTCCTGCATACCAGTTCTGCACCGTGGAGTACTTGATTTCGGCATTGTCGTGAGCAACGAGCTCAACCACTGCTGCGTGGAGCTGGTTAGTGTCAAACGCAGGAGCAGTGCAGCCCTCTAGGTAGCTTACGTAGGAACCCTCTTCAGCAATAATGAGGGTACGCTCAAACTGGCCAGACTCTCTGTCGTTAATGCGAAAATAGGTAGAGAGCTCCATCGGGCAGTGCACTCCCTTTGGGATATAGACAAAAGAGCCATCAGAGAACACAGCGGAGTTGAGGCAGGCATAAAAGTTATCGCCACTTGGCACTACGGAGCCGAGATATCTCTTCACAAGCTCAGGATATTCGTGTACGGCCTCTGTGATAGAGCAGAGTACAACACCGGCCTCCTTGAGCTTGTTCTGGAAGGTAGTTCCTATAGAGACCGAATCAAAGACCAGGTCGACCGCCACGTTGGTAAGGCGCATCTGCTCTTCAACCGGGATACCGAGCTTTTCAAAGGTCTTAAGCACCTCTGGGTCAGCCTCACTGAGGCTATTGATCTTTGGCCTCTTTTTTGGCGCGCTGAAATAGGTCATCTCTTCGAAGTTGATGGGAGGATAGTGGATGCTTGCCCACTTGGGCTCCTTCATCTTTTGCCACTTGTGGAAGGCCTTGAGACGAAAGTCCAAAAGCCATGAGGGCTCATCCTTCATCGATGAAATAGTCCTGATGATCTCTTCGCTGATTCCTTTAGGGAAGAACTCTTTTTCGACCTCTGTTACAAAGCCATATTTGTATTCGCTACTTGCAAACGCCATTGATGCAATTACCTACTTAGAAAATGAGGCTATTATAAAGAGATTTCAAAACTTTTGCAATAAATTATTTTTCGAACTGTACCGGCTCAGTCTGAACTATTTTCTATAAGAATGTACTCTGGCTCGGGCGAAGCCTCTCTGCGTCTCTCAAGCCTCCTAAATAACAAATTGTAAGACATTGAAAGTTAATGATTTATAAATAGCTATT
>JAFEGS010000103.1 GCA_018239705.1 Verrucomicrobiota bacterium
CCCTACCTAAGACATCCTTCGGGATATCAATCAGGCATCTGTTTAATTGAAAATCACGGCTCCACTGAGTACAAAAAGATGATACGTAGAGAAGCTGGAAAAGTGCTCAACACGAGTATGGGGGTCATTCTCATTCATAAAAATGAGACCCATGTGGAGCTGTTTCGATTTTATGGCAGCAATGGAACAAGCGCCCTGCAAAGCCTCTACTTAAACCGTCCTCAATTATTAAAATCCTTCGCATCGCACTTCAAAAAAGAACTTGGCTCCATTCTGACTCGAGTTGAACATGAGGCTGTTTCCTTAATCGATATGAAAGGAAATGACTTTTTTTGCAAGCAACCTATTTGTCCTGATATATCTTCTGATACTCTTATTTCATACTACAAAGATCTGGGAATAGAATGTGAGTTCGAAAAAGCAAAGAAACTATCATTAAGAGAGCGACAGTGTTTAAAACTACTTATTGCAGAAAAATCGGCTAAAGAAACCGCTGCAATTCTAGGGCTATCAAGCCGCACGATTGAATACTATTTTGAAAACATTAAAAACAAGCTCGGCTGCTGGGGAAAACAGGAGCTTTTAGCGATCGCAAGAATCTTTGAAGAAGCAGGACTATTATGAGATACTGTATTCATTACGGTGAATCTCAATCCTAAGCTTCTAGCATACTTCCTTCAATGTAAATATACACATTGGAGGATTTATCAAATGAAGCAAATAACAAATCATATTTGTTCAACTAGTTTGAAATTTATATTTATTGTTTTATCTATTTTTTCTATAACAGAAGTGTCTGCGGACTCAAAGCCAGAACTTAACCACGTTGCGTTAATTGCTGATGGCAATCGCCGTTGGGCTAAGGAAAATAATCTTGAACCAACAGAGGGGCATAAGGAAGGGTTTATACATACCACTCCTAAGCTCATCGAAGACCTTTGGGATTTGGGAATTCACACTGTGACAGTATGGGGGTTTTCAACAGCAAACTGGAATAGAGAAGAGCGAGAAGTTGCAAATCTTATGGAATATTTCGATCAATTTTTAAAAAAAATGGTCCCGATTGCGAAAAAATGGAATGCAAAAATAATCCACTTAGGACGTAAAAGTAGATTCCCTGCCTATCTCCAGCAAACATTGAGCCTTGCAGAAAAGGAGACCTCTTCTTGCAATGGGCATGTGTTTAATTTCGCCATCGACTTTGGAGGGAGAGATGAAATTACCAGAGCTTGTCAAAAAGTACAAAGTTTAAAGGGTAATTTAGATAGTATTACCGAGGAAGACCTTAGCGCAGCTATGGATAGCGCACAGCAGCCATTTCCCTCTCCCGATTTAATTATTAGGGCATCTGGGGAAATGCGACTTTCTGGTTTTATGCCTTGGAACTCCATCTATAGTGAGCTCTATTTCATAAAAAAATATTATCCCAGCTTCACGAAACTGGATCTAGAAGAGGCTATTGCATCATTTTATGAGAGACAACGTACCTACGGAAAATGAACCTACTACATTAGGCTCTTTTAAAAAAGAATCTTATGGAGATAACTTCCTCTTCATATTTATGTGGTGTGGATCTGTCGATAAGTGGTCATTTTCCCACAGAGTCTATCTGTCGATAGCTTGGTGATGGATGTTGTTGATATGCAGTAGTAGCTGTTTATATCGTGGCTATCTCATCCATTTTTGAGGGAAAGTAGAGCGTTATCTACACTCGGCTAGAGAGAAATTCCCACCTTGTAAACAGCGCTTCAAGCTTTTGCTCGGCTTCTGCTAAGCGCTGGTAGGTCTCATTACTCTTTTGTGGATCTGTATGGAGCGTAGGGTCCTCAAGACAGAGCTGAAGAGAGGCGATGAGGCCTTCTGTCTGTTCAATATTTGCCTCCATACCCTCGAGCTCCTTTTCTTCTTTGTAGGAGAGCTTTTTTGGCTTTGTGTTTTCTGCCTGAGCAGCTACTGCTGGCTTTGGTGCTGCCTCTTTTTTGGGAGGAGGGGCGGCAAAAGATCGCTCCCACTGGCTGTAGTCGGCAAAGAACTGCGGCTCATTGTCGGTGCCTAGGCCCAAAATTTGGGTACAGATGCCATCCATGAAGCAGCGGTCGTGTGAAATGAGGACGACAGCGCCGGTAAACTCTTTGAGGCTCTCTTCGATAATCTCCAGTGTCTGGATGTCGAGGTCATTGGTAGGCTCATCGAGGAAGAGAATGTCTGCAGGCTGGAGCATTAGCCTTGCAATCAAAATGCGAGCTCGCTCCCCTCCGGAGAGGCAGGAGACTGGTAGTGAGAGCCGGTCGGTGGAAAAGAGGAATTTTCTTGCCCAGCCATTGACATGGATCGACTGGCCTCGGTAGTTGACCTGGTCGCTCAAAGGAGAGAGTGCCTCTCGCAAAGAGATGTTAGACGGAATATGCTCTCGATGCTGGTCGAAATAGACAAACTTTAGATCTTCGGCGTATTTAACCGTTCCCATGTCTTGTGGGATCATTTTTGCAAGAATTTTGAGGAGTGTGGTCTTGCCTGTGCCATTTTTTCCCACAATCCCAAGTCGTGATCCAGGCGAGAGCGTGATATCAACCCCTGTAAAGAGCGATTTTCCGCCTAAAGACTTGGAGAGGTTTTTGCCGGCGAGCAGTTTTCTCGTCTCTCTTTCCGATGCAGAGAACTCGATATCGACTTTGTGGACTGTGTTTCTCGATTTGATCTGGGAGAGCTCTTCAATCAGCTCATAGGCATTTTGAATGCGGGATCGTGACTTTGTGGTGCGCGCTTTCGGCGATTTTTTGAGCCACTCCACCTCATCTCGGACAATCGACGCGAGCCCCTGCTGCTGCTGTTCTTGCGCAAGCAGAAAGGCTCTTTTATTTTCCATGAAGTCGCTCATATTGCCATCGCTTACAAAAAGCCCCTGAGGGTAGCAGCGGTTGAGCTCAATGATTTTAGTCGATACATTTTCTAGAAAGTAGCGGTCGTGGCTCACTGCAACATAGGCAATCTTTTCTCTGAGGAGGAATTTTTCCAGCCAGATGATTCCTTCGAGGTCAAGGTGGTTTGTAGGCTCATCTAAAAGCAGGAGATCGGGCTCTTGCATGAGGGCGCGCGTGATATCGAGTCGCTTTTTCCATCCACCTGATAGCTCTGAGGCATTTTGTGAAAAATCTGTAAACTGCGCCTTGCCTAGAAGAATGCGAGCACGTGTGAGATCACTCTGGGTAGCATTTGGGATTTCCTGGAGCAGGAGCTCTTCGAGAGTTAGTGCCGGAAATTCGGGAGACTGGCTCGCATATCCCAGCCGAAGCCCCTGCTTTCGGGTGACAGATCCTTCATCTGGATCTTCTAAACCAACTAAAATTTTTAATAGAGTCGATTTTCCACAGCCATTTGGTCCCACAAGACCGACTCTACACCCCTGAGTGAGTGTAAACGAGATGCGCTTGAAGAGGATTTGCGACCCAAACGCCTTTGATAAAGATTGAATTCCTAATAATGACATGAAAGTAGTATAACATATGTCTTTCTTTAAACGCGAGTTTTGAAACCGTTTCTCTTGAAGTTGGTATCGTTGATGAAACCTGATTTTTTTGATCTTGAGACTCTTCGTGAAGACTATGACATAGAATTCAAGTCTGGAGAGGGAAAAGATGGCAATGGGTGCCTTCCTAAGTGTATCTGGGAGACCTACTCAGCAATGGCAAATACAGAGGGCGGGTTGATATTTCTTGGGATCAAAGAGTTAAAAGGCAAGGACTTTGAATTTGTTGGTGTAAAAAATTATCATAAAATCATTGGAGACTTGTGGAATGTTCTGAATAACGCAGAAAAGGTTAGTTGTAACCTTCTGAAAAATAGTGACGTAGAGTCTTTTGAACATCAAGAGGTACATTTAATCAGAATTAGAGTCCCACAAGCAAACCGTAAACAGAGGCCTGTGTACATAAACGGAAATCCCCTTAAAGGCACGTTCCGGAGAAATAACGATGGTGATTATCGCTGCTCAGAAGACATTGTAAAGCAGATGTTAGGAGATCAATCGAATGACACTCGAGATGGGGTCTTGATAGAAGGTTTTGGCCTCGATGATATCAACATGACGACTTTTCAAGTTTTTCGTCAGCACTTTGTTAATCGGAAACCAAACCATCCATTCAATGACTGTAACGATCAAGATTTTCTTCGAAGTATTGGTGGGTGGGGAAAAAACCGAGACTCCAAACAAGAGTCGTTGACGTTAGCAGGCCTTCTTATGTTTGGCAAACTGCGCTCAATTCTTGATGCCGTTCCAAATTATATCGTTGATTATCAGGAATTTTCACGTACTCCAGCGGAAAATCGTTGGATCGACAGAATTACTTCCGATTTCACTTGGAGCGGAAATCTCTATGATTTTTATCGGTTGGCTATCAACAAATTATATGAAGGGTTAAAAGTTCCATTTTTGCTGTCTGGTGATGAGAGAATAGACGATACTCCTGTGCACGAGGCTTTGAGGGAGGCTTTAGTCAACACCATAGTACATGCTGACTACTCGGGAACTTGTTCTATACTCATCGTTAAGCGACCCGACTTGTTTGGTTTCCGCAACCCCGGATTACTTAGGGTTCCACTGAACGAGGCTTTACGTGGAGGTGTCAGTGATTGTCGCAACCGTAACTTACAAAAAATGTTTCAACTTATTGGCCTTGGGGAGCAGGCTGGTTCAGGCGTTCCGAAGATCTATAAAAATTGGGATGCACAACATTGGAAAAAGCCAGAGTTAGAGGAACGATTTGAGTCGAACCAAACTGTGCTTGTGCTTCGAATGACTTCATTACTACCTGAAAATGTGGTTGCTTACTTGAAAGAAACCCTCGGAAAAACATTTGAGGAATTGGACCAATTAGAGAGGATAGCACTAGTAACAGCCAAAGCTGAAGGGTGTGTA
>JAFEGS010000104.1 GCA_018239705.1 Verrucomicrobiota bacterium
TGAATCAGTGCATTGTTCGTTGCAATAATGCTATTTTTTACCAAAATGGCTTTTGAAAGCGGGCCCTCATTAGGAAGTTCATTTGGAAGCTTAGTAACTGCATGCATATAGCTGCAGATCATGCCTAGGGGCATCTCTTTGTGATAGATGAGTCGTTTCGAATGCTCAATGGCGATGCTCTTCATGATTCGAGAGACCGCCTTGATGATCTGCATAGAGATACTTTGTACCCTAATGGTAGGAAATGTCTGGGGACGAAATATCCAGATGTGGAAATAGAATATCTGATTTAAAATCAGCTCGACTCTATCTTTGAGCTGTTGTGGAGCCTCATTTGTTAGCTGGCATTCAATGATAGCCGCCTGTACAGCAAGGAAAAGGTCGCCAATATCAGAGAGATCAATCTGGAGCTGCTTGTGGGTCGTGAGGACATCGATTACCGCATCCAAACGGGCCAATGGGGCAACAGTGATATTGGTAGCAAAATTTTTAGTATTATGTATGAGTGGCAGTGTTGTGCGAGGATCTGGATCATGGGTTGTGCGCAGAGCGTTTGCGAGTGGGTATGTGAGCCACGTTTCGATATCACACGTATTTATAAAGGAGAGAGGCTCTCTCTTTTGCCCGAAAAAAACGATAAGATAGGAAAGTCCTGCCTCTATCAAGGTGAAGGCAGCTGGCTTTACACTGGCTGTTTCTGACCAGATGAGATAAGCTTCAAAGATTTGGCGCTGGACAGATGCATCAATTTTTACTACTTGTGAGAGCCAGTAACAGAGCACATGCCATTCCTGCAGCGGATTATCGTGGCAGATGTGATGAGGGTAGCTGTGGTCTATTTCGTCATAAGGGGTTTCTAGAACCTCAAAAAATCCCTCTCGACGCCTTTGTGGGATACTCCCTTTAAGTGTGAGATGTAAAAACTCGAGGACCTTGTCCTCTGTGCAGCAGTCTTCTTGGTGCTCTTTCACCACCTTTTGTAGCTGCTCCATCCATACAACGCGGCCGAAAAGGCTGTGAAAGGCTGTGCGTCGATCACGTAGAAAGAAACTGGGTATGATCTCACACAAAACTATGGTAAGTGCCATTACCCCAGAGCTCAGAGGATCTTCTGCGTGCTCCTTGAGGCGCATTGGGGCTTGAAAAAAACAAAGCAGAGAAAGGAGCAGCTCTTCTCCTGACAGCTGGGGCATTACCTTTTTGAGACAATTGATAGCGCTGTTGGTGCTCGCGACATACTGTAGCTTTCCGCTGATTGCATCGCTCACATAGGCCTCGATGAAAGATAATGGGTCCTTTACATTGAGTGCAGCTATGCTGGGTATCAAGTCATCAATTTCATAGTGTGAGGTATTAATCATAAGAGACTATGCTACCTAAAATTGCGAGCGTAGTCAAGGGTTATCAATTAAATTAAAATTATATTTGTCAAGCGGATCGGGCAGGGGCAAGGGAGGTATATATTTACCTGTTATTTTAATTAGTTATTTGATAAAATCCTTTTTTATAAAAAGGAGATAAATTAATATGGAATTTAAGACTGTAAATCCATTTATGAATACAAGTTTTGAGGGCGATTTAGGATGCGGATATTGTAAAACAGCTTCTCACAACCCGATGCAAATTAAAAAGTGCGGCCATACTTTCTGTTCAAAATGCGTAGATGATCTCGCAATAAACACTTTGGGTTTTCTTTCTTGCCATACTTGTCATGAGCCCTTTTCTCCAAATGATATTCAAGTAGATTTCAACAACTATAATTTTTATTTCAATGTTCTCAAGCTTAATCTTCCCGATGAAGTAGTACAGCATCCTGCCTTTTACAAGGAATGTTTAAAATTCCCATCGCAAGATGCTACCAAGGAAAATGCAGACCAAATTTTAAGTCGGGCTTATAATAAATCCCGTAAAGTTGATCCAAATCTATGTCTTTACCTTCTACGTCCGTCAACAACGCGACGAGAAACTGATGATGTTAAAATATTTACCATTGCATTTGCCTACAAACCAAGTCAAGGAAAGCCTTGCATTGACAACTATCGGCTTGGATTCAAATCAGGAGAATGGGTTTCCTATGACCTTGAAGACAAAATAAGTATCGTTAAGCCCACTCTTGATGATCTCATTCGAGCCCTTTCACTAGGGAAGGGGAACGTCCGTCCGTACAGCCGCGTTCCGTAATTCGATGGCCTATACTCACTGTACAAACGTAGTAAGTAACCAGTTAGAAATTGCCAGGTAGATAAGCGAGGCGAAGATATCGGTGAGCATGAGAACGACAGGTCCTGCTGCTACCTTGGGATCGAGAGATAAGAGGTGCAAAATGACCGGCATGGTAGTGCCGAGGGTGGTGGAAAAGATCATTGTCATGAAAATACTGCTTGTCACAGCCAGCATAGCATGAAAGGTGCTGTTCCAGACCCAAAAGACTGAGCCGATGAGAAAAGCGCAGGAAAAGCCGATCAGGAGGGCTGTTGACCACTCCACGGCAATGCGCCTGAAGAAGGGTTTCCAATGTACTTTGCCATAGTGAAGAAACTGCAGGCTCAGGCTCATCGACTGCATCGCAACACTCTCTCCAAGTGAAAGTACAAGAGGAATAAACATTGCCAAGACTACATATTGCGAAAGGATCGGTTTGAAGGTTGCGGCGACTGTCGCGCAGACAAGGCCGGCAAACATGGTGCAGAAGAGCCACGGCATGCGGTAGCGAAATTCAAGCAAGGTCGAATTGACTCTTCCTAGCTGTAGCGATAGGCCGATCAGCTGATAAATATCTTTGCTGGTCACTTTTTGAATGGCTTTTGCCGGATCGAAGTTCTGATGCTTGTGTTCAGGTACGATCTCAAAAATTCCCTTAATATGCCTTGCCTGATCGACGACGGGGACTGCCTGGATTCCCTGCTTTTCGAGGAGTTTGATGCCCTCTAGCAGCGTCTCGTTCTGTTCGATCGCAACTACGTCGCGATCGACAATGGCTTTGAGTTTTGTGGTTGGCTCTGACATCAAAAGGTCTCTTGTAGCAAGAATGCCGGTAAGGACATGTTCGTCGTCGACAGAATAAAAGTACTGGATGATGTGGGGGATTTCTCGCTTGCGCAAGATCGCAAGCACCTCTTCAATCGTCATTTCTTCATGAAAGGCGGTTGCGACCTTCACCATGAAGGTACTAATAGGCGACTGGAGCTCACTACTTGATAGGCCTTTACTGATGTCTAGACGCATATGCTCTTGATGTTAATTGCAGATATATCGGATCATAGTCCAATGAATCAAATTATACTACCTGAAATTGCGAGCGGTGAAGATAAAACTGATCCCTTTGTCAACTGCCTGCGAAACAGCTACCGCCATATCCGCAAGTGGGCAAAGCGCACCCAGACCAACTGCTTTCGCATCTACGACCGCACCATGTACCACTACCCGCTTGCTATCGATTTTTATGATGGACGCTACTGCATCCACTACTTTTCTCAAGATCGAGAGCTCGACACCCCGCCAGACGCCCTCGTAGATGAGGTTGAACGGGCGCTCCATACGCTTTTTCGCGTGGAGCCCGATCAGATCTACTGGCGCTCCCGCATCAAGAGAAGAAGAGAGCAGCAGTATGAAAAGGCAGGTGAGTTAAAAGAGTTCTTTACAGTCATCGAATATGGCGTAAAGTTTAAAATTAATCTTACTGATTATCTGGATACGGGTCTCTTTCTGGACCATCGCGAGACGAGGGCACTGGTTGCGTCTGTCAGCAAAGGTAAAAGGCTATTGAACCTTTTTGCCTACACCTGCTCTTTCAGCGTCCATGCGGCAAGCAGGGGAGCGATCTTTACCAAAAGTGTCGATATGTCCAATACCTACACTGAGTGGGGGAGAGACAATTTTGAGCTCAACCGGCTCCCTGCCAAAAACAACCCGATTGTGCGCGCCGATTGCCTGAAGTTCATGGATGAGGAGATAGCCTCAGGTACGAAATACGACATCATCGTGATTGACCCTCCCACCATCTCACGCTCGAAGAAGATGGACCAGATGTTTGATATCCAGTTTGACTATGTTCCCCTTATCGAAAGCGCCCTGCAGCTGCTCTCTGAGTGCGGTGTGATCTACTTCAGTACCAATTCTCGAAGGTTTCGTTTTGATGAAACCCATTTTCCCTCCTGCACTATTGTCGACATCTCCCATAAGACGCTGCCGATAGACTTTCACGATGCAAAAATCCACTCCTGCTGGAAAATATCACTCAAATGAACATAGAAACGCTCTTTTTACTCTCATTTCTCTTCCTGATTGTAGTGAGCCTTCTTCTGGTCCTCACCTGGACCATCCGAAATGGCATCAGCCCCATGCCAACGGCACCAAAAGTGGCCAAGAAGCTTCTAGAGGTTATTCCGGTCAAAGAGGGCGCGCGCATTGTTGAGCTTGGATCGGGTTGGGGGACACTCGCCTTCTTGCTGGCCCAAAAATATCCCTCCTGCAGGGTACTGGGTTTTGAAAATTCTCCTCTTCCCTATCTCTTCAGTAGGGTGAGACAAAGGCCAAATCTTTGCTTTAAATATAAGGATTTTTTTGATGAGAGCTTTGCTGAGGCCGATCTTATTGTCTGCTACCTCTGTCCGTCTCTTATGAAGCGATTAAAAGAGAAGTTTGAGAAGGAGCTGAGGCCCGGCACGGTCGTTGTCTCGCACACCTTTGCTGTGCCGGGATGGGAGGCGCAGCGTGTGGTTTTTGTCGATGACCTTTACCGCACCCCAATTTATATCTACACGATGAAGGCAGACGGGTGAGAAAAATGCCAACGGTAAAAATGATATAACGATATGAACGATAATATTTTTATCGTTCATATCGTTATATCATTTTTACCGTTGAGTTTTTAATAATTA
>JAFEGS010000105.1 GCA_018239705.1 Verrucomicrobiota bacterium
AAACCTGTGTGAGGTATATTGGCGCAAGGCTAACAACTATTATAGATGAAAAATTTGTGAGCAGCGCCCCTACGCCTATCACCCAGATCATGGAGGGGATGTTAAAAAATTTGGTTTGATTCATTCTAAATATTTTTTGCAAATAAAAGATCTTCATGTTCAAAGGCAGAGGCCATTCTATCGATCTCAGCTTTCGCTATTTTATACTGAGCTGCTATTTGACGCCAGTGAGAGACGGAAGAACCCACCTCATGAATGATTTTTTTTATTTGAGATGCCTCTAGATCAAAGTAATGGGCATTCTCGATAGCCAGTGATAAAGAGGCTGAGCTGTCCACAAAATCAATTGCGGTTGACAAGACTCGAGGCCGTATATCTGTTGGAGTTGGGTTTAGATCATATGCCGGTGAGAGGCTCCAACCGCGTGCTCCTGAGTAGAGAAAGGCATGGTTGCGCAGGTGATCATCAACGTTTGAAATAAGGACGTTAAAAACAATGCGACGCCATAGGGCCTCTAGATCACTTTGAGGTGAGACACTCACCTGCCGAATTGCATCGGCGATTTCAAGATAGCAGTGCAGCTCTCCATCTTTTGCCATCAGCATACTCATAGCAGAGAGAAATGGGACTCGAATATTGTGCTCTCTATCAAATCGACGAGATATGAGGATTCTGCTTTTCCCGGCCTTCTCAAGACGCCACTGGGGCACTTGGATTTTCGATGTATGGGCTAAGTGAAGGGCGACAGCCTCCCAGCCTATTGTGTCAATTTCATCATCCTTTTTCGGAAACTTGGCAATGGCGAGTTGTCCATCTTTATCTCGAATAGTGGCTTTAGGCCTTGCTCCGCCTAACGAAGAGCCGGGTGCAAGCAGTAAGCGGAGGTCTTCTTCAGAATCAGATTCTTGGAGTACATGGTTTGACGCTGCGAGTAGTTTGCTCACAGATATGAGTGGGGGGATATGGTTTTTTTCGTAGGTCGTTAAGAAAGGGCCCTGCTCTTCTCGTTTAAACCGAAGAGCACCAAGCCTTGCTTCATCATCCACAGTAAGCAAAAAATCGATTTCACGAAGCGCACGAGCATGGCGCTTTTCGTTTTCGGCCCTTTTTCGTTCTGCACGACGCATAAGGAGCCTGCCCCAGCGATCGGGGGCGGAATCATCAATTGCGCCAAAAAGAGGCTTATCCTGTGAGGCATGAAAAGAGCCCTCCAAAAGTCTTAGAGCCGGATCTAACGAAAAGCGATTTGGAGCTTTCAACCAGTTTCGGTCATATTCAAAAGAAAAGCTTTCTCGTCCATTTCGATAGTGGCTCCAAAGCTCGCCAACTTTTACTGCCGCCCCTTCCAAATCAATATAAACAAAAATTTTATCTTCCATATTATATTACTTCCCCTTGCCTATACGGATCCTCTTAGGCAGTTTTTCGCTTTCTAGTTCTAAGCCAATCTGATCGAACTTCATATCGGCAAGCTCTGCAAAGCGCTGGACCATTCCCATAATAAACATCACTCTGACGTAGGCTCCAACTGCTACACCCTCATCCCCCTTTTCTATCTTGCTGAGCGTGGTTCGACTGATTCCTGCCCTTGCTGCCGCAAGCTCCATGGGAATACGCCTTCGTTTTCTCGCATCGCGAAGATCTCTACCGATCTTTTGGAGGGCGCGAAACACAGGGATTGGGGTCGATTTAGCGTGCATGATCCTACTCCTTATTTTCTTTATCGTACAGGATCATATACATTAACTTCAACGACAAAGATGGTCTCTTCATGGTCAGGGCAGCGACCGAGCTGTTATTTAGTCAGCCGCTTGAGGAACCGCTCAAAGTAGGTTGTAGACCTGAGCGCTTCAAGCCAGTCATCTTCGAGCACCTCCTCCACAGGAGGCAAGGTCTTACTCTCAAAGGCCTTTTCGAAGTATTGAATTGCCTGGCTCAGATCGCCTTTTAGGGAATGCAGGCAGGCGATGTAGTAGAAAACATGCTCATTGCCCAGCTGCGCAGCAACCAGCAGATTCTGCAGGGCATCGTCATAATACATCTTTTTTAACGACTGGTCGGCTGCAGTTTTACTCAGCTCTGCCATCGCTATGAAGGCAAGGCCAACATCGTGCCACACCTGCTCGTCCTCGGGATCGTCTTCCAGAATCTGTCTCAGGCACTCTATTGCCTTTTCATACGATGAGAGGTCAGATGTGAGCTCTCCCAGATAGTTTAAAGAGAGCGCCAGCTGGTAGCGCGCGGCATTATTTTCCTGGTCTATCTGTATGACGTGGGTAAGAATCTCTATTGCCTTATCGTAGAAGTACTCTTCATCTGTGAGATCGCCTAAAAGATCAAGGGCTGTGGCGTAGCTGACGAGCCAGTTTGGGTTGGCAATTTCTTGCATTATAATCGCCTGTTCCAGCTTATCTGCTGCCTCTTGCGCCAGTTTGAGATCTTGGGTCATCTCAGCCACACTCAACGCTGCATATCCCCAGTCATGCCAGAAGGAGCCTATTTTGCCCACATCGCTACTAGAGGCTTTGAGAAAATTGCTCAAAGAGTCCTCCATACGCTTGGCATCGTCATTCATCTCTCCCAGAGCGAACTGCGAAAGCCCAAGGGCATACCAGAGACCGCCATAGAGCGGGCAGATTACAAGCCCCTGCTCTGCAGCTTTAGAGGCCTCGTGCAGATAGGCCTCATCTGAAAAATAGCGGCCCAGATGGTAGGAGACACAAGCCGATGCGCACCAGCACTCCGGCATGTCCGGAGCTAGCTCTAGAGCCTGTTTTGCAAGCTCTTTTGCCTCTTGTAAATAGAGAAGATTCTCCTCATGCGAGCCAAGATGGCTATAGCCCTCAGCAAAACGGGAGAGTAGCAAGGGATTATCGTGTGCAAACTCAGTGGCCCGAGTAAATTTCTTCACACTCTCCTCTAAAAAGGTGACATCTTGCCACAGCTTTGCAGCTAAGAGGAGGAGATTGCCCCATGAGGACCACGAATTGCTACAGGCACTATTTGATTGAACGGCCGAAGAGAAACAGGCTTGCGCCTGAGCAAAAAAAGAGGGCTCATGATAGGTGTCAAACAGGTATTCATAGCAGCGGCCCAAATTGCAGTAGCGGGCAGCAATCTCCTGAGGACTATCTTCGCAGTTTTCATCGATATCGAGCGAGTGAAGATAGAGCTCTATTGCCTCAAACAGCATCTCTTGATTATTTGTCAGTAAAAAAAGCGACATGTAGGTATTGCCAAAAATATTCAAGAAATCATTGTTAGCAAGACCTGTGCCTCTTGCCATTTTAAAAAATTGAATAGCCATGTGATAGTCATAGGCCTCTCCGGAGGCTCCGGCAATAGTAAACCAGGCGAGGCCATAGTGCCAGAAAAAGGTACTGTGGTTCTCAAGCGGCTCCTTTTCTATCAGCTTGCGCGCTGCTTTAAACTTCTCCTCCGCCATCTCAAAATAGGTGACATCTCCTGCAAGAGAGCCGAGAAACATCAGTAGATTGGCCCAGGCATACCATGCCTCAAAGAAGGTGGGATCGATAGTGACAGCCTTATCAAAACAGAGAGACGCCTCTTCTAAAAGCCCTTGCTGAGACTGCCCCATAAAGGCACGAGCCCTTCGATACCAGACCATCGCATTTGAGGAGGAGACACTACTTGCAAATTGGAAAAACTTTCTCGCAGAGGCAACGGAGGAATCGGACTTTTGCGCTTTAAGCTCAACTTCACCGGCACAGGCAAATGCATGGCAGAGAAGATTTCTCTCCTCTTCCGACATCGTCTGCCAGACCTGCTGGTCTGTATAGGCGTCTAGCCTTTCAAACCCTTGAGTCTCAAGAATATTTTGTAGCACCTGTTGAATTGGAATCTCGTCGTTCATTTAAATCATCACTGTGCTATAAGTTATCGAAATTGTACCATAAACTCGTCAAAATCTCAAATTTATAATGAATAAACCATCACGAAACGACACATCTTGGCAAAAAGTCGGCCAGTGGTATGACAACATTGTTGGCTACTGGGGACACCACTACCACCAACAGGTCATTATCCCAAATGTACTGCGATTATTGCAGCTACAAAAAGAATCACGCCTTCTAGACCTCGCTTGTGGACAAGGCGTCCTTGCACGGCATATTCCCCAAGATGTCTCCTACGTAGGGGTGGATGGCGCTAAAAGCCTCATCAAACAAGCTTTGGTATACCATGCCAAGGATAAAGAGCGAATCTTTTTGCACGCAGACATCACAAAACCGCTCTCATTTCCGAAAGATGTCGCTAAGCTCAAGCCATTTACGCATAGTACTATTCTTCTTGCGCTTCAGAATATACAACGCCCCGACCTTGTGCTGCAAGAGCTAAAATTGCATCTTGCACCCGGAGGCACGCTGGTGTTCGTGCTCAACCATCCCTGCTTTCGCATTCCAAGACAGAGCCACTGGGGGTTTGATGAGGCTACAAAGATACAGTATCGCCGTATGAATGGGTATATGAGCGAGCAGAAAATCCCTATCCAGGCGCATCCGGGTAAAAAAGAGAGCTCAGATATGAGCTGGAGCTTTCATCAGCCGCTCTCCTACTATTTCGACTGCCTTCAGAAGGCCGGTTTTGTAGTTACGGCTCTTGAGGAGTGGTGCTCAGATAAAACAAGCACAGGCAAGGCTGCCACATGGGAAAACCGTGCCCGTAGCGAGTTTCCGCTTTTTCTTGCCATCAAAGCGAGTTACCAGTCCCAAAACCACCAATGATGGCCGTGACCATGATGGTGATGGTGACCACCATGCCCAAAATGGTGACCACGTCCCGAATGACCGTGGCTGAAATGACCATGTCCGGAATGGCCTCCTCCCCCTCCATGGCGAACGAGAA
>JAFEGS010000106.1 GCA_018239705.1 Verrucomicrobiota bacterium
CGGGGATCATCACCGGAAAAAGGATCAGATAAAAATAGCTTTTGGGAAACAGCTCAAATCCAAGCGCGAAGAGCGAGGCTTCACCCAAGACGAACTTGCACAAAAGGCCCACCTGGATCCAATCACTATTGCCTTTCTTGAGCAAGGGGTGGGCAATGTAAGCCTAGACACGCTCATTACCTTTGCTCAGGTCTTGAGTATATCCTTAAAAGATCTTATGCCTGATCGCGTTTAAATATGTCGACAACATCGACATATCGCGAAAATATGTCGATGTTTTTGGTTTTTATCGACATATTCTGCTAAAAATCATGCAAAGGTGCAGTCCCATTCACCTAAGGGCGCATTCTCAAGAGGCCTCCTCATCACAGAGTGTGTCGGCAGCCTCATCGGTCTACTGATTTGTGGATGTCGATGCAACCTGAAGTTTTTCTAATATGTTTTTAAGTGCTTGTATTTTGATTTCGATAATAATCGAGAAAAGATCAGGCTCTTCCATCTGAATCTGAGTAAGAGCCTTCTCCAAGTTAGTTTTCATGGCTTGTAGGGCCTGGGCAGCAGCAGGATTTGTCAAATCAACTTCACTCTCAATTACGGATTGAAAAGCTTTGATCCGCTCGTCTCGATCTTTCGTTGTATCTTCAAACGTATATTTACAGTCTAACGCTGTTGCAGTACGTTTGGCAAAGGCAGTAGCCTCAGGTTTTTCCTCACCAGCGCGTTTATACGCAACTTTCTGGAGCTGCGAGCCATTCTCTTGAGTATGTCGAAGTAGCATGCAAATACTGTCGTCATCTATTTCAATATTCAGGAGAGCGGGTTTCCTTGTTGTTTCTAGCTCCTCAATAGCGTCCTTCTCGAGTAAAATTGAAGAGAGCAATCTTTGAGTGGGTATGTAGAAGAGGTTCACACTTATACCATCGCCATAGACAAAGAGATCGTCAAAAAGCCAGCAAAGTGGGCTCCCAATAGCATTCCAAATGGGGGAAGGTACTTCAATAGTTGCATGAACGGTACGATTTTTTGCATCGGTCACAGTGCAAAAACCGGTTTGTCCTGATGTGCGATGGGCCGTAACTACCCATTTCTCATTTGCACACATAACAGCTGCAGGTAACCCACTTTTTTGAAATTGGGTTTGTTCTGTGTCAATAACCATTTTCTCTCTGTTTATTTGCATTTTTCTCAAAAAACAGTGGCCTTGTTGGTCAAAATAGGTATCGTAAAAATTGTTTGAATGTACGGCATGCAACTTAAACCCATCACCCCAATGAGAGCGCGTTTCTGTCAATCGAAGCCCCTGATCAAAATCCCAGGATTCTACTGTATCGCTTCTATCTTCATTGCCCCTTCGTACAAAAATGGCATTGGTTCCAAAGAGAGCGCGAGATTGAAGAAGGCGCTGATTGTCATTAATCCCTTCTCTATTCATAGTCTGTATCTGTTTCTTACAGACAATGTTCTCTTTGCCGATCTCCCACAGTGCTATAGTTCCTTGCTGGGAGACAGTCATGATATTCTGAGGAGATGACAAAGTCGCAGCCGCAAGAGTCTGTTTTCCAAGAGACTGCGTCTTATTCTCCTCGAAAGTTCCAATATCGATCAGCTTGATCTTGCCAGATTGCCTTTCGATACATTGTAGCCCCTTCTCACCTTGAGAAAATAAAATATAGTTCTTATTGGCACTATGAAAAACGATTTCACTCTTATCTAAAGAGGAATAGAGCGCACATACATCAGGCTTCATAACTGCCATTTTTCGAGTAGCAGAGAGTTGGCCAAACGAAAAAATCGGGTTAAGGGAAACTTGCAGAAAATTTTTACAAAGTGTTGAGACACATGCTTGAGTTTTCACATCTAAGTGCTTGAGAAGATGTGCTATAGCTACTTCGTCTACGAAAGGACAAACGTTGGAAATATCTGCTGTGCTCATTGGTTCCATATTATACCTATAAATATATATTGTGAGGTCACATGTGAACTCATAGTTTACTTAAAGGCGACAGATCCGAGCAACAAAAAATAAAATCTGTGCTTTTGTTTTTAATTTTCTTTATAGACAAGCATGCCGCTTTTATCGGCATGCAAGAAAGGGGTAAGCTCGTGGAGCTTGGCGGTCTTTTTGCTCTGTATGTGGAAGACCTTCCACTTTCGCAGCGTAAGCGCATCTGCGATGAGCGATCGATGGCAGCGCCAGGGAACTGCTTCTGCGCACAAAATGGCCGCTTTGTGCTTTTTGGCGAGTAGCTCCAGCTCTTCAAGCCCTTCCCAAAAGGGAGGTGTCTGCATGTAGTCGGCAAAGCCTCTGAAAGAGAGGTTGTGCCATGCCGTGTTGATAGAGTCCTTTAAAGCATGGCGAAGGCCGCCTAGCTTCGTGAGATGTACATAGGTGATGCCAGCACTATGGAGCGTGTCTTGAAGGCTCTCTTCGTTGAATTGCGGGTTATGTCTCGACTTGGCGATTGTTCTCACATCGACCACAAGCTCGATATCATACGCCTTTAAGAGGTCGATGAAGTATTGAATCGTCCTCGTTGAATGGCCAATGGTAAAGAGCTCTTGTTTCTTTGTCATCACCTTCCTCTGTCTCTATATTGAGAAATATCTCATGGCTTAAAATTCGAGCAATATATTATTTATTATGGATATGCAGCTAAGCAACATCTACAGTGATCTTACTCTTCGACCGGCTTCTACGGCAGAGGAAGAGGCAAAAAATTTTGTAAAATTTCTCTTTTCATCTCAGCCCTATTCCTCTCGTTTAGTTTCAAGGCGCGCCAGGAAGGCGCTTTTGTATAAACGCGACCCGGAGCTTCTACTTGCCATTCAAAATGAGCTGCAAGAGCTGTCAAAGAGGGCTGTACAGAGCACTGAGGATGTTGCATTAGCAAACCTTGTTATTGGCCGCATACTGGCGCTCTATCCATTTTTGGAGCCAACGACTGCGCTTGAGGTACCTGTTCGCATAAATGAAAAGTGGGAAATTGTCACTTACGCGCTCGAGAGGCTTGAGCTCTCATGGCTAAGCCTTGGATCTCCTCTTACTGCCTTTGGCTTAACAGCTCCCTCCTTTCCATCACTTCTTCTTTTGATGGGGACGCCCCCGCCCACTATCTCTGGGACACTGCTTTCAGTCTGGACCGACTTTGTTCCCGGAGGCGCAGTAGGTGAGCTTGCCTTTTCTCTTTTTGCCAAGAAGAGGATCAAAGCATGGCTTGACAAACAATCGGCGCCTGTCATGCTCTACGGACAAAGTTTAGGAGCTGCTCTTGCGCTCCATACGGTCTGCGCCTTTGATGAAAAGATTGATAGTGTACATGCCTACTGTTCGCCGGCGCTACATAGGCGAAGCCTATCGCGATTTACTGGGCATGCCAAGGTGAAGATCTACTGGCATAAGGGAGATATCGTTCCGCTTGTGGGGAGAGGGTTTCATCCGCTCTGGAAGATGGTATTTATTGCAAGTGCAGAGCGGCAAACGCCCTTTTTTGCCCACATCCGGGTAGTTCCGGCCTTATCACCCTTTAGTATCGAAGAGAAAATGCCCTCACGAGCGCTGTGGCCTCTATGGACCTTTGCCCATTTTCTGCTTTCCATTCCAATTTTTTGTACGACGACGATCATACTGCTCGTGAGAGCGTTTGTGAAATCGTGGAGGTGACGGCACTAAAGCGTATTTATCAGCTTTCGTGGCTGTAACACATAGGGTTTATTTTCTTTGAAATAAAGAGAGAGGAGTTTGTGTACGAGCTCATTTTTCTCTTCTTCCGTTTGGCCTTTGAGAAGTCCGATGTTAGGGTCTACAATGTCCAGATCATCTTTTTGTTTTCGTATGAAGATGGCATGTGAAGAAGAAGGCATAGGGTCATTTTCATCCAAGACATCGAAAACACATATAGATAGTTCGTAGCAGCCCTCTTCAAGGAGGCAAATTTTTTCTACAATTTCTTGGTCGGGCTTGCCTTCGCCCTTCATGTCTTTAAGCTGTGTCGTGTGAATGCCGATTCTTTCATGCATGAGTGTTATGGGATGTCTATCTTGCGTAAGTGCTCTACGCTTATGCTTTTGGAACATGTCACAGAGGGCTGTGTAGAAACTGTGTAATCCTGCAGTCTTTTTGCCAACTCCCTCGCTATATTTAGCTACTATCTCTTCAAGGCTCACATTTGGTCTCATTATCTTTTGAAGGATCCTAGCTGCTACTGCCCCACACACGCCTTTCAAAGGATAGAGCAAATCACTTTCCTTTGGAAGTATATCCAATTCCTTTATGCATTGGGAGCGGTCTTGAAGGTATTGCTCTTTCCATTCAATATCCTCCTTGCTATCAGAGATAAATGAGTCGATGTGCCTTTCAACTAATGTAGAGAGGTTATTCTCGCAATCATCGGCAAAAGCCTGCAGATAGTGTTTTGCCCAGTCAAGGGGCTCTTTGTCAACCAGATACTTTAATTTAGGTCTATTTCTCATTGGCATTTTCAGGAAGGAGGCAAAGCTCTCTTGTAGTAATTCATCATCTGAGTATTTTATAAAAGCCTCAATCGTAAAGATGTGATCATTCAGTGATTTGCTAGAGATAGTAAGAGAGTGTAAAATTGAGGAAAAAACTGTAAGCATTGAGTGATAGACTCTTAGGGCCAGTCCATTTGCGAGTAAACCAAGTGTTTGGCACGTCGTCCTCGGTTGATAGTATGGTATACTGGGAACAGAAGGAGGGATAGTGGATGTTGGATCTATCATAAATCTCGGGCCTTACAATTTTATTTGCAGTATTATAATCATAAACAGCTTTTTTGTGTTGAAACGGTGGAGGTGAGTGTGGATGTGGAGCTGCATGCTGTTATTTCAGGTGTTGTCCAGGG
>JAFEGS010000107.1 GCA_018239705.1 Verrucomicrobiota bacterium
GTCCCAGTCAACAATCAGCACTCGCTTAAGGTTGTATTTTTTTTGAATATAGCGCGCGCCAATTGCCACATTGTTGAAAATGCAAAAGCCCATCCCACGAGATGCAGTCGCGTGATGGCCTGGAGGTCTCACAGGACAAAAGGCCTGCTTTGTATCGCTTTCCATGACTGTATCGACAGCTGTGAGTACTGCCCCGCTTGCCAAACTGGCAATATTGAATGTAGCGGGACAAATTGTCACATCCCCTGTGGAGAGAAAGCGGATGGGAAGGTCCTTTGCAACTACAAGCAGCTGCCCGACCTCCCGAAGAACAGTCTCCAGATAGGCCTCTGTGTGGCAAAAACGGAGCTCTTCAATAGTAGCCGCTCTGGGCGCTTCCCAGCTCAAGGCTAACGAAGGGCTCCTTTTTAGCGCCCTGTTGATGACGTCAACACGGTCCGTAGCCTCTGGATGGCCCACAGGTGTGATATGACGAGCAAACTCACTGCTTGTAACAACAACAGTCATAAATCTTACTTAGTCTCCGGTGGAAGTAGATACATTTTTGTTCCTTCATACGTATAGGTAACAGTAGAAGGCTGTTCATCCTGCCAGCGCTCTAGTTTTGAAGAGGGGTAGGAAGCAGCTGCCAGATCTTCATCAAAGAGATCATCGACTGAGTTAATCAGGCAGTCAAACTCATCAAGTTTTCGCTCATAAATGTGCGCATCATGCTTTTTAATGCCCCACTGCGGTCGTGACATCCTTGAGCCGCCAAGAAGCCATATAAAGGCATTTGCTGCAACCGTATTGATCTTTCTAGCAACAAAATCAAACCCGCTGCCAATAAAGGAAAAGAAATTTTTAATAGGCTCCGGAGTATATGCTGCGACTGTTTCAAAGAATGGGCTTACCACCTCTTTCACTTTATCAACCGCTGCAATAATATGACTAATAACAGGCAATTTGCTGATGCTAGGCAAGATCGATCCGAGCGTCTCACACATCGTGGTCTTTGCATCAATAGTCACACCGGCCTTCTGCGCAATCACCGTATTGACCTTCACACAGGGCTGCCTTAAGAAATTAAAGCGGATACCCGCTTTGTTAGCTTCAGAGACAAACTTCAAAATTGCCTCTTTTCTCTCGTCTGTCATCGGCCAGCTTGTCACGCGACGAGCTTCAAAATCGGGCCTTGCTTCTTCATAGTCAGGAGTGGTGATATTCACCTGCGCCGAGGTAAGAAAAAATGGGGCACTGGTAGTATCTGATTCGCTATCAGGCATCAGTGTTCCAAATGCATAGACTTTGCCCTCGCTATCGATTATTCGAATTGAAGAGTGGCCGGGCATATTCTTCATCAGATTTTCGGTCCACCAGGTACTCTCTGAGACATGTAAGGGGCCCCAGTTTTTTCGATGCGTTGTGGTGATCTGGAAAATGCACTCCTTTTTCTGATCCGGATCCACTTCTGGGTGCTTTTCCCAGAATTTCTCGGCATGCTTGAGAAGGCTTTCATACTCATTT
Organism: Verrucomicrobiota bacterium; assembly: GCA_018239705.1. Lineage (GTDB taxonomy): Bacteria > Chlamydiota > Chlamydiia > Chlamydiales > FEN-1388 > SZAS-6. The sequence goes on from JAFEGS010000107.1 coordinate 1,507, forward strand.
TTCAACAACTGCTCTACAGGATAGATTTCATCGTAGTTGTAGACATCTTTTTGAACAAAACCATCGGGTGAGATGTAGTTCCACCCTATATCCGATTGGTCTTTTGAAATAAGACGAGAGGTCGCTTTATCGTAGTCCAGGCGCGATTCAATGTGCTCCCAGCGCTCCCAGTTCCCATTCATCTTCATCAGTGGGTGGCCATTATGGTCCAAGCGGATATCGTGCTCTTGTGGACCATTTTTAAACATGGCAATTGAAAAAAGCACTCCGGAGTCAATCAAAAACCTTGCGCAGGCGGGAAATTTTTCGCAGATCTCTTCAGGGAATCCGCCTTTGGCAAACTTTTCTTTATCTTTTTGAAGCTGCGCTGCCTTCAGCTCGGTTTCAGTTGGTGCTGCAGCAGGAGCAAACATACAAGGAAAAATTTTACTTAATATAGCTGTCATATTATCCTCATTTTTTTATATATCATGCCATTTTCACAAATTGCTGAAGAAATGTCAATATATTTGCGCTTGTGTATTTCTCAGGCACATGATACAGTACATTCATTGTCAAATCGACAAAAAAAATAATAATAGCCCCTGGAAATATAGTGTAAACAAGATTTTCTTAGGAACCCAATGAACGTCCAGACAATTCCTACCCAGACCAATCATGTACATCTCAAAGAAGTAGAGCAGACGATCGGAAAACAGCTCGATGCCCTTAAAGACGTAAAAATTAATAGTATAAATAGTGAAACGCGAAACACAGCTATCCTGCAAAATTCTATACAGGCACTGAAAACCTCTATTCAGACTGAGCCGGCACCTCTGGAGCATCCGCTGACAACGCTATGGAACTCCGTCTGCACTGTTTTCAACCGAGTCGTTTCCGCTCTCTTCGACCCTGAAACATACGATATCGGTAAACTCTTTACATCGAGAAAGGTCCTGGAAGAACAAAAGCTGTCGCAGCTACTTACCCAGCTGAAGTATCGGCAGCAGATCAGCCCAAAGCTGCAGCTTGAGTTCCAGCAAAAATTTGCAGAAGACAAACTGGACACTACCTACACCGACATACTGAGCCTGATCGGGCAGCTCAATGCACCAGGACCGGTGTACGAACAGCTCATCGCCCTACTGCGAGAAAACAATATCTACGCAATACTTCGCTATATCCACGACGAGGCGCTCCTCTCCTCACTCAAAGCCTCTACAGAGTGGCATGAAATCGGCAATGAAAGCGAACGAGCGCAAGTCGCGTCTGCTACCATTACTCCTGAAGATACATTTGAAGCTACCCAGCTCCATAAGCTCCTCTCCTCTCTTTCAAGCCGTTTGAAAATTAAACAGACAATAGACAAGCAGCTGCAAAATCCGATCTATGATAGCATCAGAGAAGTACTTGCACCACTACAAAGCCAGACAAGCAAGGCACTCTCAAATAGCGATCCTGGCACCTTCTCAAAAAGCTACTTAAACCTTCTCGCAACGCTATCTGAAGCACATCGCGAAATCAGCTTGGAGAGATGCTCTCTTGCAGAGCTACAAGCCTTCCTGCAGACAAACCCCGCACCTGCGACTCTATTCCAGAAGCTCTCTTTACAGTTTTCGCAAGAAGACTTTTTGAATACATGGATCGGCCGTGTAAATAAGCTGCATCACAAGTTTACTCAAATCAAAGAGGTAACCGAGGAAGAGGTTGAACATCTCTTGACGCTGACCTCACAGCTCTACCAGCACTATGGCAAGCTACTGGAAAGTGAAGGTAAAGGGCAGATCTGCGAGACACAGTATTCTGCGCAATATGGCACCATCCTTGCAGGCTGGCGTAAGATCAACAAGCTCTTCCACTCACTTGGCCATGCAAACGCACATACTGTATGCAGCTGTCACTATGTCCACCCAATAGATGCCAAAGATGCAGGCGTATGGAAGGGCCTTCCAAGCCGAGTCGATGGTCTCAAGTCGATCTGTGAAGTTCCAAAGTTCCAAGAGAACAAAGAAGAAAAGACCGTGCTTTTCCTCTTCGCGCAATATGGCGGAGGGCATCGAAGCGCAGCTGATGCCGTCATGGGCTACTCACAAATTGCAAAAAATGACTACAACTACCACGTACGTTCAATCAATGCCTCACTTGATGTCATGCTGAAAACAGATCCAGTGCATAACCTCTTTGGATCGATGTTTGAAGGAGTCAATAAGCCTTGGGTCTATAACACCCTGGTCCGCCACGAAATGGCAAACGTGCTCGAGTTTCTGATAAAGCTCGTAGGCTCCGGAGAACCTACTCTCGAAGAGAAAAATCAAGTAAAAAATTATTTTAGACAGGCGATCTTAAAAGAGAAGCCCGATCTCCTCGTGATGACCTATAGAGAGGACAACGAGAGTATCGTAGAGGTGGCAGAAGAGCTTGGCATACCACTGCTCCATGTTGCGTGCGACTTTGATGCCTCCGGCTGGCGCCAAGAGATCACCCACCCTGCCTTTAAGATGACCCTACCGGTCAGTACCAGAGACTCCAAAATCTTGAAAAGCACCGGCAAATTCATTCGCGAAGATCAGCTAGCCTATATAGGCCCCTGCGTGCGTTTGCCTTTTGAGGAGACTCTCGATGTCGCCAGAATACGACAGGAAAGAGGAATAGCTCCCAATGAAAAAGTAGTTCTCTTTTCGAGCGGTGGCAATGGAGTGCCAAGTACCCTGCCGGCCCTGCTTGCTAAGGAGTGGGATGATCCTGAGACGCCCATTCGCATCATCGTAGTGACAGGCGAGAACACAGCCTATGCAGAAGACCTTACAGCTAACCTCCAGCCCACACTTGAAGGGTCTGATCGTATTAAACTCGATATCCTGCCAAGAATCGACGCTACTGAAATGGCAGCTCTGATACAGATTGCAGATACCGTTGTAGGGAAGCCGGGAGGCCTGACCACCTTTGAGGCCTATAAGACAGGCACCCCATTTTTGGGCGACCAGCTGAACCATCGCTTTGAGTGGGAGCTTTTCAACAACGAGTTTCTGGTGGACCTCAAGCAAGGCGACAAGCTTGAAAAGCAAGAAGACTTCATTCCAAAGCTTAAAATGCTGTTCAAGCAGCCGAAAATACCAATCACTGATAGCTCCTCTGAGAAATATGTGGCACTGATGACAGAGCTGATCCAGACTGGGGAGAAAAGCGAGCTACTGCAGTCCAATCGGACGAATTGGGAGCCTACCCAGATGGTTGAGGCGTATTAACAACCACCACAGAGATATTTGAGAAAGCAGAAAATATGATCTTTTCCCGGTCGCGGTAGCGACCGAAGCGAGTAGCCCCATATGAAGCGAGCCGCAAGGCGAAGCGGAATGTGGGGT
>JAFEGS010000108.1 GCA_018239705.1 Verrucomicrobiota bacterium
CATTACCTGGTCTGTCTGCGTCGGTCTTTTGGGCTGTGCTGCCGGACTTGGAAGCTTTATTGTGCTCAGATTCCTTCTCGGCGTGACGGAAGGCCCCCATTTTCCTGCGATGTCGCGCTCTATCAGCGACTGGCTTCCTGTCTCTGAGCGAGCTCGAGCACTCTCTCTTGGCCTTGTTGCCATCCCTCTCTCCTCAGTTGTTGGCGCGCCTCTCACCTCCTACCTCGTAGCCGACTTTGGCTGGAGGACGATGTTTGCTATTATGAGCGTGCTGGGGATTGTCTGGGCCTTTTTCTGGTACTTCCTCTTTAGAGATAAGCCTGAAGAGTCTCCTCACGTCAATAAACAGGAAAGAGAACTGATCGCCAAGTCTAAGGCTGCAAACAAAAATAGCGCTCCCATCGACTGGCGCTTTATCCTTACCCATCCTGCGATCTTAGCAAATAATTTTGCCTATTTTGCCTTTGGATATATGCTCTTCTTTGCCACTCTGTGGCTGCCGGGCTACTTTTTGACGCAGCACAAGCTTGACCTCAAGAGCGTAGGCTGGTACTTGACACTTCCTTGGCTTATCTCTGCAGTCTTCTTGAAACTGGGCGGCGTCATTTCCGATTCGCTCTATAAAAAGACGGGCAGTAGCCGCCTTGCCAGATCGCACCTGATCTGGACGAGCCAGCTTCTAGCGGCAATCTGCTTTTTGATGCTGGGCTTTAGCAGCACGCTTACGCAGTCGCTTATTTTCTTGAGCCTTGGCCTTGGCTTTGGGATGATGCCGCAGCCGGCCTTCTTTAGCGTGAACATCGACATTGCGAAAGAGCGAGCAGGCTCTTCGCAGGGTGTGACATCGGGCTTTCTCTCTCTTGCAGGGATTATCGCTCCGGTACTTACGGGATGGCTTATCGATGTGACAGGTAGCTACCAGGCTGCCTTTTTCCTTCTAGCAGGACTTACAGCGCTTTCCGTTATTGCGGTGATTCTCTTTCATCACCCCGATCGTGAATGGAAGCCTAAAGTCGCGTAAACTGTAGTCCAAAGCGGGCAGGACCCGGATGATCCATTGGCAAATAGGTGACTGTTACCTGCAGCTCACTCTTATTGGTCACGATCTTCCAGCCGGTCTCTGTCCGCTTTATCTCCTCGATCAGCTCACCAGAACCTAAAAGTGCAGCAAACTGCACATCTTCGAAGATGGCCTTGATCTCTGCTGTCCCTTCCCATAGGGGAGGGAGTAGCGCGTGCGCTGAAGAGAAAAGAGACAAAGCAACTGAGAGACAAATAAAAAATTTATTAATTAGTGTTTGTATGTTCATTTTGTTTTCCTTTGCATGGCGAAGCTTCTCTGCGTGCTCTGTGATCTCTGTGGTGGTAAAATTTTAACTACCACAGAGATCACAGAGTGCACAGAGAGAAATACTCTCAGTTAATGCGGTTAGCGCAGGTTTGCGTTTATGGGCTCAAGGGTAAATGTTAAGGCCTTTGTACACTCTTCGTAGCGCGCAAAAAGATCATCCTCATCCTGTCCGCCCAGATGAATGACCCCGTAGCGGAAGCTCACACCATCTTGAACGCTACTAGAGAGCTTCTGGCCCGGTCTGTAGTCAGCCATGACAATCGCCTCAGGGAAATGACTCTTTACTACCGCTATTTCTTCCTTACTTGGCACCTTGGTCACAACCGCATCTTCAAAGTGCCTCAGCACAAAACTAGCTGCCACCCGGAACGCCCCCTCATTTTTTTTCATCTCAGGCTTTGCCCCGGTAGCAATTGCCAAAGCAATCTCGTAGCTATTAGTGCCATCCACCTTTTCATACAGATCGCAAAACTGCATCGCAATTCGCGGGTTGATCTCGATAATGCTCACTAGGTCTTTTTGAGGATCGTACATGAGCTCAATATTGCACACCGTGTTGTCAAGGCCAACATGGGTGAGGAAGGTCGTAGCGACAGCCTCAATTCGGCGCTGGATATCTTGTGGAAGGGAAGAGGGGTATTGAAATCGCTGGAAGCTAAATGTGCCCGGATACATGATCGAGTCGACAATGCCAATAGTTGACACCTCTCCCTTATACACATAGCCCTCCCAAGTGAGCTGTATGCCCTCTAGCAGTCCTTCGCATAGCTTACGCTCTTCGCTATGGGGAAAGGGAGTGGCGTAGGCGATGAGCTGGTCAAAGAAGTCGAAATAGCTCGCAGGCGGCATGGTGATCTCGTCGTCTCGTGAATTGACCACTTGCGCATATCGGGAAAAGGAGGATTTTATAGGCTTTACAAAGCAGGGAAAGGGGAGATGTACACCGAGGCTAAAGGCGGGGCAAGCTTCAGGCACAGAACGTTTTTGCGCACAGCGCGCGTAGTATTTATGCGAGCAGGTTAAAATGCTCGTTGGGTCTGGAGCAACAAGGCCCAATTCTTTAGCACAGATGGCTGCAAGTGCTGCTCCGGCATAATCTTCTTTACACAGAATAGCATCGATCTGGTGCTCTCTTGCAAAGCTGCAGACCTGATTAACGATATCTGGAAGGCTGTAGTGTGCTGCAGAGAGCTCCGGCAAGTAGTAAAAATAATATTTATAGGCAAACCGCTCGGCTACAGACTCCTCATACTTCGACGGGGCAAGAATGAGGACTCGCTTTTCCTGGCGGACAAAATGAGCCGCCAGGAGGCTAAGGCAAAGGATAAAGAGTGCCCAGCAGAAACGGATCATTTCAGAAGGTCACGCAGGGGTAAAAACTGGTATGTCTTTGGATTGTAGTAGGTGATTTGACCCTTTTCAATGTCAAAGTGCCAGCCGTGAAGAAAGAGCTTCTTGTCTGCTACTGCCTGCTTTACAAAGGGGAATGTGAGCAGGTGCTCAAGCTGGACAACAACGGACAGTCTCTCTGCTGCAGCGTAGCGGTCGGCCTTTGGAGCATCGCCAAGGCTTACGAGAGTGAGCCTCTTTGCCACATCGCCAAACTGGAGCCATTTTGAACAAAGAGGGAGCTGCGATTGCATCTCGTTCTTATCGTAGAACAGCGCCTGGATTGCTCCGCAATGGGAGTGACCGCAGACGATGACATCTTGAACGCCTAAGACCTTGACAGCGTATTCGATAGAGGCAGCAATGCCATCCCAGGCGATGTTCTGGTCGTAGACCGGTACAAAGTTCCCTGCATTTCGCACGACGAAGAGGTCGCCAGGCTTGGCGGCAGTAATAAATTCAGGCGTCACGCGAGAGTCGCTACAGCCAATAAAGAGCGTCTTTGGCGTCTGTCCCTCTTTTACGAGGCGTACAAATTCGCCCTCATGCTCTGCAAAGAGGACATTGACAAAGGTGTCGTGGCTCTTGGCATAGCTTAAGGAGCGTTCAATAATTTTTTCAGGATCTTGCGATGTGGCCTGAGAGTCCGGCACAAACTCACCGGCTGTTACTCCATACAGCGCGCAGCAGGATAGGGCTAATAGCAAATACAGTTTTTTCATACATGTTCCTTTTGTTCAAATCGTTTAAGGATCAGATATCCTTATAAAGGGGCTGCAAAGGCCGCTTTGGCATGTGCCGGGACAGTTGCTAGGGCTGGGCTCGCCATTTCTGCAGGTGTCTTGCAGAAATAGACCGATGCATATCCCTTCACAGAGCCTTCGAAGGCCGATGTCAATGCAGTCAATATCACCACTGATTCTGCCATGGCTCATAAAGGCGCCATAGTTAAAGCAGTGGATATTCTCTAAATAGGGTGCGCTTCCCGGTACTTTTTCTAAGAATTCAAAGTGGCGTCCAAGATAGGGAAAGCGCCCCATTTTGGAAGAGAGTCCGTTGAGACGGTCTTTCCAGAGCAAAATAGAGTCCGTGCAAGCTGCAAGTTCCGGCACCTTTTCCAAGTCAACGGCATAGCCTGTGGCCAAGATAAGATAGTCTGCACTCAAAACACCTTTTGAAGTGTGAAGCTGTACCTCTCCATTTTGCATCGAAGCGCTCAAGATCTGGGAGTCAGAGAGGAGTTTAAAATTGGCAAAGGGCTCAAGGCGTCTTACCGAATCTTCTGGAGGCGGAATGCCAAGTTCATTGGCCTTCGAAAAGAAGTCAGCTCGTTCCTGATCGCTTAAAAAGAAGAAGCCATACTGAAACCCTGGATATGAGAAAGAGGCAAAGTGGTTCACTGAAGGAAGTAGCTTTCTGCGCATGACCATCTGTACGCTTTTAGCGCCATTTTCAAGGGCAGCTGCAGCCGCATCAAAGCCTGATGCACCAACGCCAATAACTAATACCCTCTTTTGTGCAAGGCTGGGCATATCGATGGCATCTCCTGTGTGAGCCCATACCTCTTTTGGAAGGCTCTGGACAAAATCGGGAAGCTCTCTGCCTCCAAGGCCAAGACGCCCTGTTGCAAGCACCACTTTTTTGGCGCGCACTTCGCGACCATCTGCAAATATAAGTGTGAGGGAGTTATCTGGATTGGGTGCGATATGGCTTAATTGAGCACTATTTTGCACATTGATGTTCATGGCTTGTCTTAGCCAAATGAGGTATTTGCCCCACAGCTTTGTTGGGATCTTACCAAGCTCACTCCACGCTTTTGCACCAAATTGGGACTCATAGTAGGCTCTGAATGTGAGGTGAGGGATCCCTGCGGAGGGACCACGAAGCTGTTTGCCCGATCTGAGGGTGTTCATTCTCGCTGTAGTGAGCCATGGGCCTTCGAGGCCTTGGGCCGCTTGGTCAAACACAAGTACATTGTCTACCCCTTCCAGCTTCAAATGACAGGCAAGAGAGGAGCCTGCCATGCCGCCGCCAATGATTGCCACATCGCACATCTCTTCGTCAGTAATTCTCCATGTGACTGTGGGGTAGTTT
>JAFEGS010000109.1 GCA_018239705.1 Verrucomicrobiota bacterium
CCCCCTGTTTTCCTGAAAGGTCGCTAAGATCCCCCATGCCATAACCAGAGCGTGATTCTACATCTATTTTATACCTCATTATCTCATGCTGCTATGCAGCAAAATTTTTATATAGTATAAGTTTTAATTTAAGAGCAAACAAGAGAGTCACCTTATGGAAGGTTATGAAATAACTCTTTCTATTTCTAGGCTGTTTTAGTAAAATTCATATGACTTTGTAAAAATATGCCATACAGGATCTCTTATGAATTTTAATCTCATAAATAATACAGCCGAAGTGGGAGAATACTCCTCTTTGATAAACCAAGCTTCTACTCAATCAGAGGGAAAATTAAACGTAAACGAAGTAGTTACAGTGCCCACTCTTGGAAAACTGAATTACCATACAGCTATGTATGTGTGTGCTCCTGACAAGGGCGAAGAGGCTCTCAAGACCTGCTATAAGAAGATTTTCCAAAAAGCTGCAAGCGAGAATATAAGAGCTCTGGTAATTCCCTCATTTAGCACGCGCACAGGCTGCTTTGAGCCAAACACTGCAGCTTGCATTGCTGTAGCTGAAGCCCGAGCTTTTTGCAAAACTCATACAGGGATGAATATCTTCTTTGTCACCTACGCTTCACAAGACGGTAAAAGAAGGGATGTTGCAAATGCAGATAGTTACAACGAACTACAGAGCCACTATAATGCGCAAATTCAAGCAAAAGAGGGTGAGATAGAAAACTGCGTAGGCGACTGTATTGTCATTCCTGTAGGTAAAAATTACAAAGCCCCAGGCGCAGTGTCGCAAGCAGTGGAAACGCTCGCCCTAAAACGATATACCCTGTATGGACCGCAAAAATATGCAAAGCCAGTGTCTCTCTTTATGCCTCAAGATGTTATGGAAATGGCCTTGCAATATTGTGATCTCCCATCCCTTGGAAAGCTAGCTTTAGTGAATACAGAATCTAGCATTATTCTGAGATCAAACGAGCTCTGGAAGTCTATTGCTATGCGCGAGCTACCAGACACCCCTAAAGAGGTCCTCAAAGACTCAAAAATAAAATTTAAAGATTATGTCAAAGACAATACTAATTGGTTTTTGTCTCAGGAAGACGCGTTTGGTCTTGCATTCATGAATGAAAATCCACAAATACGCGCAGGCGCCTATCTGCCAGACGAATTCAAGCAAGCCTACACATTGATGAAGGCAGGTACACCTGAATTGTTCGAAGCTTGTGAACATCACGGCCAGGGAACCCATCAGCCTACTAGAGACAATGCTATTGATTTTCTACAGGATTGCATAGCAGAAGATAGCGCTTTTCGTAAAATAATTGCTAGTTACCGTAACCTTAAGGAATCAGAGTTCGAGAAAGCAGCAACAGTACTTACGAAGTTGCTCGAGAAAGTAGCCTTAAAGCTCTCTCATCTCCCCAAAAGTCAAAAGGAAGAGATTTAAAAACCTTGCGCCACGACCTTGCTTTTTGTATACTGGCCAGGTAAAGCCTTGAGGGAACTATGAGTTGCTGCACTGTGTGTGGAATTGATTTACTTGCAAAAGATGATGGCGAAGACATTGACGACCCTCCTCTGCCTGTGAGGCATGGAAAGCTTTGCGGTCACTACGTTGCTTGTTATGAGCCGCGACGAAGAACAGTTATTATTTCTGCAATTTGGTTCACTTGTGCAGCTGCGTTCTGTATAGGCGCTCTCGCATGCACACAGCTGCCTCGTCCTTCTAAATGGCTCTATATAGGCCTCTATGTACCTGCCGGGATTCTAGCGCTGAAAGCTGTTTATGACATGGCAAAAGACTGTTTGTCCATATCAAGAAAAAGCCCGGTTGTTGATGAAGAGGCAGGCCTCTATGAACTTTAAATAAAGAGCATTCGTATTCCCAGGATCACTAAAAAGCTTCCCATGACCCTATCAATAGCTTTACGGAACTGATTGATACGAGAAGTGAGAAACTGGCATGTGATGATGTAGGAAAGAAAAAGAAACCATCCTAGACCTATTGTCCAGTTGATCACAGCAAATTCGATGCGAAGAAGGACCGGTGTATCTGCCGTTATAAACTGTGAAAAGAGGCTCACAAAGAACATCGCACACTTTGGGTTGAGCATATTTGTAAGAAAGCCCTGCCTAAAAGCAGTACAATCAGAGATCTCTTGAGCGGACTTTTCGTACTGCAGACCCACAGAAGACATTTTTAAGGACGCAAGAATCCCTGACACCCCAAGGTAGATGAGGTATGCGGCTCCTATATACTTGATAAGACTAAAGAGATATGCGTTGCTGGCGATCAGCACACCAATCCCCACCAAGGTGTAGAACAGATGAATGAGCAGGGCTGCACAGACTCCAAAAGAGGTGAAAAAGCCCTTGCGTCTGGAGTAGACCAGATTATTGCGAACGACAATGGCAAAGTCAGGGCCCGGGCTGATCGCAGCGAGCAGCGACACAAATGCCACTAAGGAGAGACTTGAGACGTGATCGAGTTCCACTATGTACCTCTAGATAAGTATAGCGAGTATACTACTGCAGCCACTCTTTCATCAACTTTTTTATTTGTTTTTGATAAGGCACGTCTAACAATTTACACTTTGTTTTAAAAGCTCGAAGAAGAGAGGGCTCTATTTTCATGCTAATGAGCTGGCATTTTTCTTGAGATTCACTATACAGCATTCGAAAATCCTCAAGGAACTGCAGGATCTGATCCGGCGTAAGATCTCTACATCGCTCAACATACTCTTTGTTAAAATACTGAACTGGGCGCTCTTTCATACCTGCTCCAATGACTTAATATCTTCCAGATCTTGAAGCCTGCCTGAGATCCTTTTCATGGCAATAAGATCGTTTTTGCTCATGATCTTTATCTTTCCTGATTGGGTCTGCACGGTCTTAGTGGTAGCTTTCGCTAGATCATAGTTGATAATGATATCTACCTGTTCGCTAGGGTTTACGGGGTTGTAAAAATGCCATGCTATCAAATTTTTATTTTTTATGTATTCGTCTCGAAAGGTAAATATTGCTTGTGCATCTACGGGGATTACTGAGACAAGGCCTAACGCTTTCAAGGCAGCTTCTGCTTTTTCGAGGTTTTCGAGTGACCAGCGAAGTACAAAATCGATATCAAGCGTTCCTCGAGGCGCTCCGTGGAGCGCAACAGCATATCCCCCTACTACTGCATAAAGGATTTTAGCCTGCTCAAAAGCATTGCACACCTTATGTATAAACATGATCCACCTTTGGTATATACCGGCATATACTTATAATACCACATAAGGATTTTTTGTACAGAAGACACTCTGTTACATGACACATTTGCAAATTTGCCCTATAATCAAATTCAAAGAGATGTGAGGGCCTTAGAGGGTTGTTTAGGTTTTATACCCAATTAACCTCAAGAATTGGGTATAGTACAGGTTCTTACCAGCACGAGATGTTCAACTTGGGGAATTGCTTTTTTAGATCAATAATATCTGTGTGAGTTACGATTGAGCCTTTACAAAGGCTGAGATTGATCCTCTTATAGGCTGTGGCTAGTTCTTGCATCTGTTCTTTGGTCAGAGAGAGCTTTGAAAACAATATATCAAGGTTGATAAGAGAGCTGTTTTTGTCTGCAAGGCCCACAAGTGTTTTTGTGAAGGAATCGGAAGAAATGCTATTCGTGTGATTTTGGATAAAAAGTGTTTGAATTTTTGGATTTTGTAAGAATAGTTGTTCTAATGCAGCGCCATTGAGATTGAAATTGGTCACCATTAGTTCTTCTAACTCGCTATGCTCTGTCGAAGCAAACGCATCTATTGCATTTTGACTTATGTCATCACAATTCCAGAGATGTAATACTTTGATGTTAGGCCATGTGGTATTTATTTTATGTAAGAGCGAATCTGTGATTTTCAACATTATCGACTGGAGAGCAAGGGCAGCTACATTATTACAGTGGGCAGCTAAGCTCTCGACAGTTTTAGAAGTTATTTTATCGTTGCTTTCGATTTGTACACATTTTAATTTCGATCCGCACTTTTCCGCTAGATTGTCCATGCCATCATCACTGACATCTATGTAGGGGCCGTTAAGTGTGAGCGATTCAAAATCCTTGCATAGCTCAGCGATTGCTTGGAGCGTGCTATCTCCGATAGGAGATACACCTACGAATGGTTCTTCAAAGCTTTGTTTTGATAATTTTACAGCTAATGTACGTAAGGCCGGGCACCCCTGTGCCACTTCGATGAGTCCGCTGTTATTGAGGTGGTATACGTCTTCAAGCACGAGCTCTTCTAACATCTTCGCATTTATTGCTATGGCAGAGAGAGCTGCGTTTGTTAATTCAGAACAGTTTAGGAGGTGTAGCGTCTTAAGGCATTTAGAGTTTGCTGTGATGTCGCTGACGGACGTGTCTGTGGTGTAAAGGGGTTTACAAGTGTCATTGAGCATACTCTCAGATCTGTATCCTTCGCGAATCTTGAGGCTGCGATATTTGCAGCCATCGTGTAAGACTTTGCTGTTTACATTTTGGAAGTCTTCAGCATCAGTTAAATCGATATCGACGTTTGTTGCACCTTGGCAGTATTTTCTGAGGAGGGAAAGTGCCATGTTTTTGTTCATGCCCAGCTCAAGAATGGGTCCTTTTGAAAAAAAATACAAAAGGGCATCCCTACTCCTTACTACATTGTACGTCTGCTTGCTAATCCTTTCAAATCCTCTGCAAGTCTCTGAGGTGGGCGCACTGTTAATTAAAAGCTTGAAAATTTCCATGAAGGTATCATGAGTAAGAGATGATTG
>JAFEGS010000010.1 GCA_018239705.1 Verrucomicrobiota bacterium
GTATAATAGCTTCCAGTTTTCAAAAAGGATGCTTTTATGTCAGTTCGTGTTCGCATTGCTCCCTCTCCGACAGGGGATCCACACGTTGGATCGGCCTACATGGCCCTATTTAACCTCATTTTTGCCCGCCATTTTGGCGGAAAGTTTATCTTGCGCATCGAAGATACCGATCGCACACGCAGCAAGCCTGAATACGAAGAAAATATTTATAAGGCACTGAGATGGGCTGGCATTACCTGGGATGAGGGCCCCGATGTGGGCGGTCCATTTGCCCCCTACAGGCAATCAGAGCGTACCGAAATCTATCGAAAGCACTGTAATGAACTGCTACGAGCAAACAAGGCCTATAAGTGCTTTGCTACAGCAGAAGAGCTTGCAGAGATGCGAGAGGTTGCCGCTCGCCAAGGCAATAAGCAGGGCTACGACAGGCGCTACAGAAATTTAAGCCAGGAAGAAATCGAAGAGCGAGAGGCTGCCGGCCAGCCCTATGTGATTCGACTGAAAGTACCTCTTTCCGGTGAGTGTGTCTTTCACGATGCCATTAAGGGCAAAATCAGCTTTCCTTGGGCCGATATCGACGACCAGGTCCTTTTAAAATCAGACGGCTTCCCTACCTACCACTTAGCAAACGTCGTTGACGACCATCTCATGGGCATTACCCATGTGATTCGAGGCGATGAGTGGATCAGCTCAACACCAAAGCATATCCTGCTCTACGAAGTGTTTGGCTGGACTCCGCCGGTCTTCATGCACATGCCGCTTCTTTTGGGTAAGGATGGCAAGAAGCTCTCCAAGCGCCGAAACCCCACATCTATCTTCTACTATCGCGATAGCGGCTATCTTCCTGAGGCCTTTGTCAACTTCTTGACGTTGATGGGCTATAGCATGCTCGATGGGAGAGAGGTCTATTCACTCGAAGATATTATCGCAGAATTTGATGAGAAGAGGATTGGTGTCTCTGGGGCTATCTTTGATGTGCAGAAGCTCGACTGGATCAACCAGCAGTACCTCATCAAAAATGTACCGCAAGAAAAGCTCTGGGATAGGCTGAAGGAGTGGTCGTTCAATGATGCCTTTATGAATCGAGTGATGCCGCTTGTGCACTCTCGCGTCAAAAACTTTGGCGAGTTCATGGAACTGACCGACTTTCTCTTCATCAACCACCTGAAGTACAACCAAGAGCTCTTTACCATTGAGAGCTGCCCCTTCCCCATGGTCGCAGCCATACTGCAGACGATCCTTTGGGAGCTCGAAAAGGATGATTCCTGGACGAGTAAAGATGCCAATGAGGCATCGCGCAGAGTGTCCGAGTTTTTTGGGGTCAACCACAAGAAGGTGATCATGCCGCTTCTCTTCTCCAGCATTATGGGTAGGCGTCATGGGCTGCCATTCTTCGACTCAGTAGAGCTGCTTGGCAAAGATAGAACGCGTGTGAGACTGCTCAACGCGATCGAATTTGTTGGCGGGATTTCATCCAAGAAGCTCGATGTTCTGAAGAAGGGATGGGAGCGAAAAGAGCTCCCCACGAAGCTGTTTCAGGAAGCATAAGTGAGAATTACATTAACAGGATAAACAGACCTCGCCTACGGCGGCAGGATAAAAAATTCAATTGTTCTCTTCTATCCTGCCCGATCCTGTTTTATACCTATTTATATCTGATTTCGGGTATAAATCAGGATGAGGTCTTTTCTTCTTTCCACGACGGGTCTATCTCATAATCCCCTATCGTATCTTTAGTGACTGCTCCTCCGGTTTGGGCTTTGAGAGCTTGGAGGAGATTTCCTTTAGCGTCTTTTGGTTCAGTCGGAGCTTCGACTGATTCAGCTTCGGGTTTAGGTAATTCAGAAGCAGTAGCTGTGCCCTTACCAGCTTCCAATATAATACCATGGTTTTTTGCTTCAGCGAGTAAGGCCTCTTTGTTCTTTCGAGCAACCCTCAATGCATTCTCGGTTTGCGTTATATAATTTTTTGCTTCCTCGGCGTGTAAATTTTTCGTTTCATAGGAGACAGGAGCGTTACTATCCTTACTATCCTTTTCAACATTGATGGCAACGGTTTTCTTATTTGCTGCTTCAAATTCCTTTGTGGTTCTGGCTAAAGTTTCGTTGACATATTTTAAGGATAATTTCATTTTATTGAGATTGTCTTTAGAGCCTTTAAGGAGCTTATTTTTCCGTGCTTGCTCTGGAGTTACGGTCTCTGTTTCTTGTACCGGTTGTTTATCGACATATTTTGTTGTAGTAAAGATGAGAGGAGCCTCATTAGCTAACCGATCTCTGATATATTTTATTTTAGTCTCTTCGCTGGCGACAGCAGATTCTTGAGTTGAGACTTTCTTTTTTGCTTCCTCGTGCGCGTTGAATGCACTATCATACGCGGTAATCATGTTCGCAAGGGTTCGGTTTTTGTTTAGACCTCTAAGCTCCTGGTCCTTTCTTGTAATCAAGTCAGTGAGGGTTTTGTATTTCTGCCCAAATTCTGCTTTCTTTTTCTCAAATTCTACTTTCTCCTGCTCAAATCCCTTTTTCGAGCTGACAGAGGTCTCTTGCGTTTTCTCTAAATCTGCTATTTTCTCCTCTAATTCTTTTATTTTGTCCTTATCTTCTGTAGAAGACAATGACTGGATCGTTGCCTCTAGTTCTTTTTTCTCTATCTCAGAGGCTTTTATTGCTTTCTCAAGTTCTGCTATTTTTTTCTCTAATTCCTGAGGTGATAGCTTCTTCACTACTGGGTGTCTCGGTACGAACTTCGGACCCTTCCCACCTACAGGAGCTTTTTTCATTGGCTCGTCGCCAGTGGGGATCGTTGTCTTCTCAGCTTCAGTCTTCTTCTTGATCTCTTCCAATTTTGTCTTGATATCGGTTATTTCGGTCTCCATCTGCTCTGCTTGGGTTCCGTTAATAGAACTCATTTGCCCTTTAATCGCGCTGAGCTGCTTTGTGCACTTGGTAAGAGCTTCTCTATCTTCGGGTTTTATTGCTTGCTCGAGGGATTTTATGGTTACTTCAAGCTCAGCGATCTCGAATGCTTTTTTCTGAATAATTGTAACTAGTTTATGAAAATGAGCTTCGCTGATCCCACCTTTTGCTGTTTGGGAAGCAACTACCTCCACAGGTCTTTTCTGTTCCAATTTTTGTAGTTGCTTATAGTGCTGTATGACGGCGCTCTTAATCTGGTCTGTCGTTGCATCTTTATTGAGACCGCAAAACTGGATAGCGCTGCTGCGATTGACTTGATAGATCTTGTCTGGCCCTAGCTCTATATCGATACTGAAAAGACTCATAGCGGCTTTGCTAATCTTATTGTCGTAGTAGACAATACCTCTTGTAGTGACTCCATCCTGATACTTGACCTCATCGCTAAAGATGCGACCGCCGCCCCACCACTGCCCACCTGCTTTATGTTCTGGTCCTTCGGAAATTGACATACGCACCTCTATAAGTATCTACTTTTACTATATCAAATTATAATTTTATTTAAATATTTAATTTTAATAGTGAGGAAAGAGGTTGCGAAGCGGGATAGATTCATGTATACTTTTTCAGCTATGACACTAAAGTACGATCGCACAAATCCTTTTCTTGCCAAGCTCGTCCTGCGCGAGCGGCTCAATAAAACAGGCTCTACGAAAGAGACCTGGCATGTCGTCATCGATTTGGAGGGCTCCGGCCTTACCTATCGCCCCGGGGATAGTTTTGGCATACTTCCTCACAATGACCCGAAGCTGGTAGATGCTATTCTCGCAAGCTGCCAGTGGGATGGGGATTTGTCAGTTTTTGATGAGCGGAGCCACAGCCATTTTTCCCTCAGAGAGTGGCTACTAAAAAAGGCCAATCTCGCAAGCTGCACCCGAAAATTTCTCCTCGAAATAATCATGCGCCTTCCCGAGGGCGAAAAAAAGGAGGAGCTGCGCAAGCTTACAGAGGCCGGCAATGAGGATGACTTAAAAAAATTTATACATTCGTGGAATGTCCCTGAGGTGATTGCGCTCTACCCGGAAGCCGCCTTACATCCAAACGATCTAGTCACAAGCCTTCAGCCGTTACTGCCAAGACTCTATTCGATTGCGTCTGCTCAGAGCTGTGAGGGAAATCATGTCCATTTTACCGTCTCTCGGGTCCGCTATGACGTAGCAGGTCGTAAGCGTCTTGGCATCTGCTCTCATTTCTTGTGCGATATGATTGAGGTAGGAGCACCCAAGGTGCCGGTCTATCTCCAGTCGACGCGCGACTTTATTCTTCCGGAAGATACTTCGGTACCTGTCATTATGATTGGGCCAGGTACAGGAGTTGCCCCTTTTCGGGCCTTTATGCAAGAGCGTGTGCATAGAAAGGTACAACCCCAGAAGAGCTGGCTCTTTTTTGGAGAGCGTCACCGCGAGCACGACTTTTTCTACGAAGAGTATTGGCAGCAGCTTGTATCTCTTGGCCTCCTTCGCCTCGATCTCGCCTTCTCTCGCGACCAGGAAGAAAAGGTCTACGTACAGCATAAGCTGTGGGAGAATAGGGAAGAGGTGTGGCGCTGGATACAGGATGGCGCCAAAATCTATGTCTGCGGCGATGCAGAGCGCATGGCAAAGGATGTCGACAATTGCCTCCAGCAGATTGTCTCAGAGCAGGCAAAAATATCTTTAGATGCTGCAAAAGCCTTTTTAACAGGGCTTCGACGCGAAAAGCAGTACCTTCGCGATGTTTATTAACAGTACTAACGCTCTGTCGTGATAATGGCAAGGCATGTCACGCCATCGCCGCAGCCAACATCGGAGAGCCCATCGCCGGATATAGCAGTAATGCCTATCTGATCGGGAGTGAGTTTCAAAATTCTTGCGATATTGTCTTTCATCAATGGAAGCTGTTTTTTGAATTGAGGCCGCTTTGCTTCAAGCGAAATGGCTACGTGAACAATTTTTTCGCCTTTGAGCGTCTTTACCGCCTCATGGAGGTAGACCTCGCTATCGGTGATTCCTTCTCTGAGGCAGAGCTCAGCGGCAATTTCGCCGATAATTTGCACGTTTGTAATAGAGGTAATAGCGTTGCAGAGTGCACAAAAGAGCACATCGCCGTCGGATCGAGACTGGAATCCGGGGAGATCCTCAAAAATAATTCCTGCGATCACACAAGGTTTTGTTGATTCGGGCGGGAGAAATCGATGGCTGCTTTTACCAAGGCCTGTACGGATAGTCATATGGTATTTGGGGTATATATATCTTAAGAATTAAAACTTGTTCACGCCTTAACTTCCGAGCTTAAGATGCGTGAACAAGAAAAAGAGGCTTATGCGGTTTGTGCCATGACTTCCACATAGCAGTTCCAAAGATCATGCTCTGTTCTTCCGTGGCGAATAGAAGCAATGAGTTCGCGCTTGATAGTTCGAAGATCTTTTCTAGGAGTGAATTTGCTAAGCATATCTTTATTGCCTGTAGAACGTGCCATATGAAGAATTTGCTCAATATCTGCTTTAGAAAGAACAATGTGGTCTTTGCGTTTACGTGATCCACGGGCTGCTCTTTGTTTGGGAGCCACTGGGATCGGCTTGTCTGCGTTGATAACAAATGTTTTGATTCTTTCAGAGAGCTTTGCAGGTGCATGCTGTTTTTCTTTACGGAATGTAAAGTGGTGAATGTATCCCCCTTCGACCTCAGGAAGATAGCGGCATAGAGCGTTTTCGTCTTTACCACCGATCTTACGAATCGCTTCAGTAATGAGCTGCTCGAGTTCACGGCTCGAAGTTGCCATCATTGCATCAGATCCTGATTTTTTTTGTTCTGTTACTGACATTGGTCTCATCCTTTTGGTTTTGGTTTACGTAAACTTAGAACGAATCGCCCGTAGGGTTTTATGCTTTTTCGTCCTTGAAAATTGAAATTCCGCTATTAAATAACAAATTGTCGCATCAAAGGTCAACTACATTTTTTTGGTTCACCAAAATTTTTGCTATTTGAGCATAGCCAATCCTTGAAGCGCTCTACATGATGAACAATTTGGGTTATTATAATAGATTGCTACAATAAATTGTCAATTCTTATTAATACATTCTATGAGAAGTACAGTAATTATAAGCTTCTTGCAGTTTGTTTAAAATATTCCTAACTATTTGATAGTTAGGTATTTATGAAAATATATCAAAAATGCTCCCAACAAAGTCATTTCTGTGTACAATTGAAGCAACAACTTTTAAGATGGCATATGCAAAAATATTGGTTTATATGCAGCGTACTGCTGCTAGTGCTAGCTCTAGGGTGCAAAAATCCTCCTACAAGAGCGCAGGACTGGATGCAAGAAAATGGTAAAGTAAAAGTTCTTTGTACAACCGCGATGGTGGCAGATATCGTCCAGGGAGTAGGTGGAGAACAGATAGACTGCTTGACACTGATCCAGGGTGAAAACGATCCTCATTCTTACCAGCTTGTCAAGGGTGACGATGAAAAATTTTCTAGAGCTGACCTCATTTTTTGTAGCGGCCTTGGCCTGGAGCATGGACCAAGCTTACGAGCTGCTCTAGAGCATAATCCAAAGGTCTTCTCTCTTGGCGACTATCTGCATCGCACCTACCCAAGCTCCATTGTATTTATAGATAAAACAGTAGATCCTCATGTCTGGATGGATGTAGGGCTATGGCAAAAGACGATAGAGATGGTTTCTAGAATACTTTCAGAGAAGATGCCAGACCAAAAAGCTCTCTTAGAACAAAATGCACGCAGTACCGCTTCCCGTTTATCACAGCTTGATGCAGAAATTGCAGCGAAGCTTCAAACTGTCCCTCTCGATCAGCGCTATCTTGTTACCACTCATGATGCCTTTAACTACTTTACAAGAGCCTATCTTGCTCCTAAAGAAGAGCTCTCTTCTTCACTTTGGAGGCTTCGCTGCCAGGCTCCTGAAGGGCTTGCTCCTGATAGCCAATTAAGCACGGCTGATATCCAGCAGCTGACCGATCATTTAATTCGATTTAATATCTCTACTATTTTTGCAGAGTCAAATGTAAGCCAGGATTCACTAAAGAAAATCGTAGATGTGATGCACAAGAAGGGGCGAACAGTGCACATTGCAAAGAGGCCTCTTTATGCCGATGCTTGCGGAACTAACAGCTATCAAGATATGATGCAGTATGATGCAGAGATAATAGCACGAGGGTTACTCAATGGTTCATAAAACCTTGGCCCTGAAGGTGCAGGGGCTTACAGTACACTACCAATCAACTCCGGTACTGTGGGATATTGATCTTGCAATACCACAGGGGCAACTTGTTGGAATTATAGGTCCCAACGGGGCAGGAAAGAGCACCTTTATGAAAGCAATTTTAGGGCTTGTCAGACCCACTTCGGGTGCCGTCTGGATGTTAGGGAAAGAGGTGAAGAAGGTTTGTAAAAAAATTGCCTATGTTCCCCAAAAAGAGGCAGTGGATTGGGACTTCCCCATCACGGTAAAAGAACTTGTTTTGATGGGCTCATTTCCAAAGCTTGGGATGTTTCGATTGGTAGGAAAAAAGGAGCATGCGAAGGCTATGACCTACCTCGAGATGGTGGGTATGTCAGATCTATGTGATCGACAGATCAGTCAGCTATCAGGGGGACAGCAGCAGCGGGCATTTTTGGCTCGCGCCCTTCTGCAGGAGGCAGATATCTATTTTTTGGATGAGCCTTTGGCCGGTGTCGATCATGCCAGTGAAGAGATTATTATGGAGCTGCTCAAAGCGCTGCGACAAGAAGGCAAAACGGCATTTTTGGTTCACCACGATCTCAATAGTGTCGAGAAATACTTTGATAGCGTTATTTTGCTCAACGTGCGGCTCATTGCAACGGGAAAGACATCTGAGGTATTTACTAAAAATAATATCCGACAAGCCTATGGCAAAAGCTTTGCTCTTTTAGATGAAACATTGCGACTTTCTCAGCACAAGGCAGCCGGGGTTTTGTAGATGTGGGAGTACTTTACAGATCCTGTACTTGCGGCACCTACAATTGGCTGTATGCTTATGAGCATGATTGCAGCAGTTGTTGGCGCGCTTGCGTTCTTGCAGCGTCAGTCACTTGTGGGCGAGATGCTTTCACATGCCTGCTATCCGGGCGTCATTATATCGCTCCTTGTGCTGCAGCTCTTCTTCCCCTTCTCTAGCGATAGCTCTATACTGCTTGCGACACTTGTGGGGGCAGCTCTTTCTTGTGTTTTTGGGATGTATCTCACAAATCTTTTGCAGCATCGATTCCGAGTGTCATCAGATGCGGCTCTTTGTGTTGTACTCTCCTCGTTTTTTGGGGTAGGCCTTTTGGTCTTAAGCGCCCTGCAGCTTTCCTTTCCTACGCTACACAGGCAGCTACAGAGCTATTTATTTGGCCAGGCTGCCACAATGACTCAAGGAAATGTCTACATTTACGCGCTCCTTGCTATTGTGATTGTATTTTCTCTCCTCCTCTTCTACAGGCAAATAAAGATGGTGATTTTTGATCCACAATTTGCTCAAGTGGTGGGGGTTAACATCCGGTATACCCAATTTTTACTTATCAGTTTGGTAGTGCTCGCTGTTGTCATTGGGATACGAACTATTGGCGTCGTACTCATGTCGGCCATGCTGATTTTTCCAAGCTGCTCTGCCAGGCAGTGGACCGATCACCTTTTGCGGCTCCTCCTTTTATCATCCCTGTTTGGGCTGGTGTGCGGCTTTTGCGGCGTCTATTTTTCACACACGATGAGCTTCATGTGGCTGCAGGATGGGCGATTTATCTCGTTTCCAACCGGGCCCATGATTGTGCTTGCAGGTGGGGCCGTTTTTCTCTTTTCTTCTCTTTTTGCTCCGCGCTCCGGTCTGTTATTGCGACTTGGGCGTCAGATCTCGTTTTGGAGTAAGTGCCAGCAAGAAAATCTATTAAAAATGATCTGGAAGCTCTCAGAGAAAGAAAAGCGACAAGAGTTTTCGTTTGAGGAGCTGAAAGCCAATTTCCAGGTCTCCTCATGTCGTTTATGGTTTTTACTTTTCTCTCTTAGATCGAGAGGGTGGCTGAGGCGCCGTAAGTCAAAAACCTATGAGCTGACAGCCTCGGGAATGTATTGGGGAAGAAAAATAGTGAGGCTTCATAGAATTTGGGAAGTATACCTTGTAACCTATTGTGGAGTGGCTAAGGATCGTGTCCATCCGAGCGCAGAAGAGATGGAGCACATTATCACTCGGGAGATAGAAGAAGAGCTCTCCTTTGTCCTTCACAACCCAAAACTAGATCCTCACAAGCAGCCAATACCTAGCGGAGGTTGCACCTCATGACCAATCCATACTGGGGAAATGACTTTTTTGAATTTTTTGTTACCTTGGCAGTGCGTCTGAAAGAGTTTCTTTTGGGAGGCTTCAGCCACATGCAGCTTGCCTCTGATGAGCTTCAGATGCTTGTATTAATTCTGATCTCTATCTCTTCAGCACTCGTGGGCACATTTTTGGTCTTAAGACGCATGACCATGCTGGCAAATGCTCTGTCACACACTATTCTGGCTGGGGTAGTGATTGCTTTTCTTGCCTATCATGCGTTTATAGCGCCAAGTGAGGCATTTGATTTTTCTCACCTGCTTCCCTCAGATGCTCTTCTGGTGGCATCTGCATTTATCTGCGCAATGGTCACTACTTTTTTGACTCAAAGCTGTATTCGCTTCCTCAAGGTGCCCGAAGATGCCAGCACAGGAATTGTCTTTACCTTTTTGTTTGCAGCGGGGATTGTGCTTGTAACAGCCCTGAGTAGAAATGCCCATATTGGCATTGAGCTCTTAATGGGTAATGTCGATGCCCTCCAGCAGGGAGATTTGCAGCTGGTCTTCTGGGTATTTGTCACCAATTGCCTTCTCTTTTTTCTCTTTTGGCGTGCCTTTTTCGTGACCACGTTTGACCCTGTATTTGCCCACATTTTTGGACTCTCTAATATGGTTTTTGGGTATCTCATGATGGCACTCGTTGCTCTTTCTTCAATTGCTGCTTTTCGAGCTGTTGGCGTGCTGATGGTCCTTGCGTTTTTTGTCACTCCCGTACTTGTTGCAAGGCTTTGGATACATAGGCTTTGTCCTTTGGCCTTTTTGGCTTGCGCTATCGGCGTGGCTACCTCCATCGTTGGGGTTGCCCTCTCTCGCCATCTGCTCTCGGTTATGGGGCTTGCCTGCTCTACCTCGGCGATCGTGGTGACACTTCTTTTTCTACTGCTTCTTGGTTGCATAATTACCAAGAAATTGTCATACATGAGAGTTAAAAAAGGAGAAGGAAATTATGGGAGTGAGATTACCGGTTGATTTAGCAAGCCTTACCTATTCACAAGATAGACTGGATGACTATTTTGCAGATTATTCAGGCGGAAAAAGGCTTGTCATTACACAAAGGCATGGTAAAGAACAGCTAGAGCTTAAAAATGCAAAAGAGCTCTCTATATGGGAGACAGTAGCGGCCTCTAACGGATTTGGGCCTGCCAGTTTTCGAGGTGTGGTGCAGTTTTGTGCAGATCGATGTCTGCAGCATAAAAACTTTAAAACAATGATTCAGACGTACAATGCACAGCACGCAAGCTTTAAACAGGTTGATGCAGCTGCTGAAAAAGTACTTAGTAAAGATACCCCAAGAGCTGCTACTACGAGTGCTCAATTGCTACTTCAAGCAATTGCCTCAGAGAATCTGGAGGTGCTTGACGCTGTCAAAAAGGCACCGTGGCATGCAATCAAAGATGCAATACGCAGTGACATGATTGTAGAATTTGCTTCTAAAATAGACAGCTTATCAACAGCTGGTATGGGCATACTAGAGGAAGTTCTAAAAATTATTAGCAATGCCCCCCAAGAAGATCGCGAGAATATCTATGCAGCAGTAACTGATGATGGCACGCCGGTCGTATTTCTTATGCTGATGAAGGCATCAAAAATCCCAGGTGAAGCGCTCAAGTATTTGCAATCAGAAGTAAACAGGCAAGATGCCAAAGGTAGAACAGCACTTATGCGCCTTCTTACTTGCGAAGATGACAAGGTAAGCGACATCGAAAGGCTACTCGATCTTAGCCCCAATTTGTTGTTACAAGACTCTGAGGGTCGGGGGCTTTTTTTCCATCTCTGCGAAGGAGCGAAGTCAATCAATGACAATGAGGATGTACTAATCAATGCAGTCAAAAAGCTTGGGGTTACCGATCGGGAAACAGTCGTGCGCGATTTCTTTACGTACAAAAATAGTCAAGGGTACTCACTGTTCGTACAGTATATCCGTGATGGCAATATAACGGGCAGTTCTCTAGTGACACGAATACGAACAACCTTTGACTGGAAGGAAGCCTTAGGCGATGAGACCGATATGGCAGAGGC
>JAFEGS010000110.1 GCA_018239705.1 Verrucomicrobiota bacterium
ATCATCATTACTCATAAGACCGGCTATGGGTAGTGCGATTTTTTTCTCCTCAGTCTCTGTAACGGCCACTAAACCTCCTTTGGAGGCTATGAGGGCGTTGACAGCTTTAGCAATGAGCCTGTCGGATGTGCCTACAGCAATAATATTGTGCGAGTCATGCGCTACAGTGGAGGCACATGCGCCCTGTTTAAAGCCAAAATTGGTAATGAAGGCAACGCTGGGCTCAGCAGGTTCATATCGATTGACAACCGCTATCTTGAGGATATCGTTCTTGACGTCGGCCTCTACATAGCCTTCAGCATCGACATGCAGAGAAGTGGTTTTGGACTTGGTGATAAGCTCTCCATCGCAGGCGACAATGACTCTGAGGTGCGTGTCATCCGGGTTGACCTTCACGCGAAACTGAGCTTCTGTTTTAGGTGAGGTGTCAAAGTGGTTCAGCACTTCTACAGGCTGCCTGTTGATTAAAGAGATGCCCTCAATAGCTACGCACCTGCCGTTGATGAAGGTAGCTGAGGGGATAAACTGTGTAAAATCCTTTTCTTTGATCACGATAAAGTCGGCTGCATCTCCTGGGCGAAGAAGCCCCACATCGAGCCCATAATGCTCGATAGGCTTTAGCGATGCTGCACGCAGAATATCCATCAGATCGTAGCCTTTTTCAAGGGCGCGCCGGCAGAGGACATTAATGTGGCCATCAACCAGATCATCTATATGTTTGTCGTCAGAGCAGAACATCAGCTTCTCCGGAGAGCTCTTGAAGAGGGGATGGAGTGCTTCAAAATTCTTGGCCGCGGTGCCTTCTCGGATGATAATGTTCACGCCATGGGCAATCTTATTTTTTGCCTCATCCAGGCGATAGCACTCGTGGTCTGTCGAGATGCCTGCAGAAATGTAGTCGGCTGCCTCTTTACCCATCAGCCCCGGAGCATGCCCATCGATGGGGCGATTATAGAGCTTAGCGCAGGCAATCTTGGCCATGACTTCAGGATCGTGGTGAAGAACTCCGGGATAGTTCATCATCTCAGAGAGGTACTTCACGCCCTCATCTCTGAAGAGCATTTCAATGTCTTCACAAGTAACTGTGGCACCGGCTGTTTCAAAGCGAGTTGCCGGCACGCAGCTCGAGGCGCCAAAATAGAACTTAAAGGGCACAAGGCGTGCATTTTCGATCATATAGCGAATGCCGGCTAATCCTAAAACGTTTGCGATTTCATGGGGATCGGAGACGGTCGCTACGGTGCCGTGAATGGGTGCTACTCGAGCAAATTCCGATGGCACAACGAGGGAGCTTTCGATGTGCACATGCGCGTCGATAAAGCCGGGGAGGATATAGTCGGTCTCTTGGACAGGCTCTTCCTTGATGGAGGCAATAAAAGCGCCTTCCACTGTGATAGTGCCGGGGAAGATGCGTCGATTGACAATATCGACAATCTGACCGGAAATTGAAAATGATGGTTCCTTCATGATCCATGATATAGCGGCTAGAGCAAATCATGTCAATCACTTGATTGGTGTACTATGTTCCGGCTCATCATGTGGATCTTGGATGCGCTTCGCGGCCTCTTCCAGGAACAATCGCAGCTGTAGCTGTTTTTGAACCAATGCCGCGTTTTCATTATGCAGGAGATAGATTTGCTGCTGGAGAGCTATGGCCTCATTTTCTAACTCAGCTACTCGCGCTATCTTTTTCTCTGCTTCTTCCTTCGCGTTCGCTCTGTACTCTCTGGAATAGACCCTACTGTTTGCTCTCCTGCGTTCCTGCTTGCTCATCGGGGCTTCCTCAGCCTGGCTATTGTCCGATTCTGTCGATGGGACGCTCATGTCAGACGCACTATCTGAGCTTGTGTTGGGCAAATGCATGTTGAAACTATGCGGTTCATATTCATGCTGAAATGGCTGAAACTGAAGATTCATTGCTTTTTTATGGTATCATTGAGCAGTTTTGAGAACAAGCCTACTCTCTTTTCTCCAAGTATGGTCTTCAGCCCCTCAGTGTCATTGAGTATTGGGTCGGTGTAATTTCCTGAGAAGATGTTCATTTCCGGGGATACGATCGTGACAAGATCATGATTGCTCAGGCATTGGACCTGGCTTACCATATATAGAGGAGATGTAGTAAGGCCAATTTTATAGTTATTGCCAAAACAATTAGTATTACCGTAGTCCATAATTGATTGTCCTTAATTTTTAAAGTAATTATATGGAGGTTGTAGATTATTTTCAACTTTATTATGGTTTTGATTCTTGCAGCGTTGTAGTCCAGAAACGGTGCAAGAAGCTCTGTTGTTCCTTGGAGAGATCGGAAAGAATGCAGAGCGCTTCATGATTATTAGTAAAGGCTGCCTTTGTCCAGTTTGTGGAACCGGCAACCAGTTGGCTGTCGTCGATGATGGCTATTTTTTCATGTAAGAGCCCCATTCGGTCACTCACCAGCACCTTCATTTTTTCTCTTTTGAAGCGCTGATAGGCCAGCTGGCTTGTTTGGCGGCTTGAGTCGCTATCGAGGACGATCTCCACGTTTACCCCTCTTTTGTGGGCATCCACAAGCGCCTGGATAAGCTTTGGATGGGTAAAGGTGAACATGGCTACTTTAATTGTCTTTTTTGCAGAGTCAAGAAGCTGCAGCAGTCGATCAAGCGCCTGTGGGGCATCCGGCAAGAACCATAGTTCGAGCTTTTGCTCGTTTGTCTGGATGAGGAGAGGCTGTTTATACCTTCTTTTTTGTGGATCTTGTGCTTTTTGCTCGATTGCTGCGGCCCATTCCGGTGAATCTAATCCCACGACGAGGTTGGCGTGGAGCAGGAGAGAGTCTCTCGTGAGGTTTGCCGAGCCGAGCCAGACCTGCTTGTGGTCGATGGCAATGAGCTTATGGTGCATCAGCCCTTTGTTTCGAAGCGACGATGTATGGACTTTTGGACCAAGGCGAAAGGAGATATTTTGCGTAGCAACAGGGTCGTGCACGATGGTAACATCGAGGCCCTCTTCGGCCTTTTTGCGCAGTGCCGTAATAATTTCGTCGTCTGTGAGGGCGTAGATAATACAGGTGATCGATTCCTTCGCGTTGAGTATGGCCTCTTTAAAGGTCTTCTGGAGGTTGCCTTCAACCTGATTGGAGTAGAGCTGCAGCGGTAGATGTGCTGTTGGGAGTGCTGTAGGAGATGGGGTGTTGCTGGAGTAGACGATAAGGGCGTAGACTGCCAGGAGGAGGCAAACAAGAGGTGAGCGGGGGAGTTTCTTTTTAGTCATGTGCGAGAAAAGTAGGAAGCCCACTTACTATCGACAAGCCTTTTTGTGGCCTCATCAGGTGCAACTTCTGGTGGATAGGTCGGTTTAAAGCGGGCATCGATAACGAGTGGCAGTGAGTAGGAGAGGTGGTGGTTTTTGACCTCGCATGTCTTTGCCAGTATATCTTGAGCTGGGTCAAATCGCGTAAAGACGGTCCAGAGAAACTCAAGATCAGAGAGGGCAGTTTTTGGGGCGTCGTCAGTGACAATCAGGAGCGGCCAGTCTGCAAAGTCGGGATGTTGTGCAAGGGCTGAGAGGTCGGAGAGCTCTCTGTAGCTCGGGCCATCGATGAGAAGGCATCCCGGACAGAAAGGGACAGCGCGTGAGAATGGGCGGGGCAGTACTCCGCGGAAGCTGCGTGGAAGCGTGCGTTTTACGCTTCCGACCCCAAGAAAGAGCGCTTTTGAGCCGTGGTTGAGTTTAGGGCCTGTGTAGTCGAGGGTGTCGTTACTGGTTTTAGAGAAGATGTAGAGGCCATGACTCGGAGAAAAACGGGCCAGTATCGTTTCTAAAAGAATTTTTATGTTGGTGATGTCGATTGCCTGATCGGTAATCATCAAGACCTTAGTGAGCGAGAGCTGTCCCTCGCCGAGGATGCGAAAAGCGGCCGAAAGGCACTCTTTTTCGTAGCGTTCTTTGACTATAGCGGCGGCAAGGGGATGAAATCCGGTCTCTGCAAAGGTGTGAAGCGCTTTGACCTGTGGCATGACGACAGGAAAGAGGGGAGACATCAATTTTTGCAGGAAGTCGCCTATGTAGAGATCCTCCTGGATAGGTTTTCCTACGACGGTTGCCGGATAGATAGCCCCCTTTCGGTGGTAGATCTTTTTGCAGTGGAACACGGGAAACTCATGTGCCTGGCTGTAGTAGCCAAAATGGTCTCCAAATGGGCCCTCCATGCGCCTCTCATGAGGAATGGCCTCTCCAATGAGTGCAAACTCGCACTGGGATATGAGAGAGTGGGGATGTGAGGGTATTTTTGTTGTTGCCAGCTTTTGATTCTGCAGAAGGCTTGCAAAGATAAGCTCAGGGACATTTTCCGGCAGTGGCGCAATGGCGCTGATGATAAGGGCCGGAGGTCCTCCTACAAAGATGGTGACCGGTAGCGGCTGGCCAAGCTCTTGAGCGCGGTGGTAGTGAAAGCCTCCGCCTTTACCGATCTGGAAGTGCAGACCGGTGGTCTTTTTGTCAAAACGCTGGATGCGATACATGCCAAGGTTTGGGGTGCCCTTTAGCGGCTCTTGAGTGTAGACAAGCGGCAGCGTGATGAAGTGGCCGCCATCATGAGGCCATGTTTTGAGGATGGGGAGCGCGTCTAGATTGGGCGGGTCAATGACACATTCTGTTACTGGGGCGCGCGAGGTTTTTTTGAGGCCAATGCGAAAAAAGGTAGAGAGCTGGTCCCGTTTTTGCCAAAGCGAGCGGATCGGGGGTGGGAAGGGGCCGGTCGCAAGCGATACCAGGGTCTGGATAAA
>JAFEGS010000111.1 GCA_018239705.1 Verrucomicrobiota bacterium
TTAATTTGCCCTCTCTTTGCGTCTTTCAAGCCTTTTTTAGCTCCTTTGCGTTGAAAAAATGCTTACACCTTGTCCAGGACAACGCTGTACCGAAAATTTCAACGCAAAGGAGCTAAAAAAGGCTTGAAAGACGCAAAGGATATGTAACAAAAATTTCATTTACAGAGCTTTCAACTGGAAGATATTGCATCAAATATGCAGAATAGGATTTTTATTCTTGTTTGTGGTACTATTTCCTCTTTAATTTATCATAATTTTATATGAGTTACTATTATGCACGCAGATATGTCTTTATTAGGTGTTGATTACACATCACAGGTTCGTCAGGTAAATGAGTGCGCAGTCAAGCCCATTATTTCGATTACAAGTTTAGCACAGATTCCTAAAGTGTACCCTAAGGGGACTATGTTTCTCCTAGATCTCGATGACACCTTAATAGACCACAGAGTAATGATTGGCTCAAAATTCTGGCGAAAATACCTTCTTACACAAACAACTCAGGAAAAGCACGATCTCCTTACACTCTTTGTATCAAAGCACTATCCCACACGTGCCATTGAGGGGCAAGTCACCACTCACTTTGTAGAAAACCATCAACAAGCTGGCCATCCGGTCTTCGGCTATACGGCAAGAGAGCTCAATGCCTGGTACTACACCCCCTATTCTGACACAGCTGCTCTGACAAAAAGACAGTTGCAACAGGCGGGTATTGATTTTACGAAGACAGTATGCTCCGATAATTGGAATTATTTAAAAAATGTTCCAGGCTTTTCAGAAAACATCTTTTATATAACTACAGATACAAAAGGTGAGTATATCATCTCTCCGATGCTGCAAAATGCTCCCTGTCTACCAATAAAAGTAGTGTTTGTTGATGATAGAGGAGATCACGCAGAGACCGTAGGTCTTGCTCTTGCTTCTTTGGGTATAGACTATGAAGTATATGTGTACGAAGGGGGATCTGTGCAGTTCGATTCCGCAATCGCAGATATTCAGCTTTATTATCTCTGGACCCATTCCCAAGTACTTTCTGATGATGAAGCGAGAGAGGTTCTTTCCAAGCTCTCTGATAAAGATACTTCCAAGTACCTCCAAGAAGTGATCGCTCAGATAAATACTATCGATGATTGTTTTTAGCTTTGTTATTTTTTTTCATGAGCGAGAAGCCATTCTTTGCGCTGGAGGCCGCTGCTATAGCCGCCAAGCTTGCCGTCGGCATTGATCACTCGGTGGCAGGGCACGATGATGACGAAGTTGTTGGCGCCATTGGCTTGTGCAACAGCTCGGTAGCCGGTTGGATTGCCAATTGCCTTTGCAAGCTCTCCATAAGAGCGAGTTTCGCCGTGCGGGATTCTTTGTAGCTCTTTCCAGACACTTGTTTGGAAGGGAGTGCAAAGCAGTCGCAGTGCTGTTTTGAACGCTTTTGTTTTACCCGCAAAATAGAGCTCAAGTTCCTGCTGGATGGAATCAATTGCTGCTGTTCCGCCTGAGATAATCTCAGAGCCAGTTTTCTTTTTGATCCGCTCGATATCGCTTTCCAGGCCCTTATGATCAGTAAACTGCAACAGGAAAAGCGCTTTTTCGTCTGAAATCGCTATCATCTCTCCGAGAGGTGTAGTAAATAATGAAGATTTTAGCATGGTATTAAGACTTCCTTAGTTTTTACAAAGCGTTGAAATATGGTGAAGTAGATGAGGATGGCTGCGAGCAAGATCCAGGCCGGCATCAAGAGGTTGCCAGTTTCTGTGATTGCCCTCGTGATAAGGTATGGTGCCGTGCCGCCAACGAGCGATGTCCCTACATTATAGCAGAAGGCAACCCCGCTATAGCGGCTTCTTGTAGGGAAGAGATTCTGGATGAAGACGTGGGTAGCAACAGCAAAGGCTCCAAAGAAGGTGCCACATATCAAGATGCTGGTAATGACAAGGGAAAAATTGGAGCTACCAAGAAAGTAAAATGCCGGGGTGACGCTCGCGATGATGAAAGAGGCCGTAGCGCGCAGCACTCTTGGGCAGCCTATCTTATCGATCAGACAGCCAGCGGCCATTTCAGCAACTGCTGAAGTGATGAGTAGCAGCAGGCTCAGGGAAAGCACAAGACCGGTTGAGAACTGGAGGTATTTACTCATATAGATACCCATGAAGCTGATCATCGTATAGGTGATTAGCCCATTACACGATGCCTGCAAAAAGGTCATAAAGCTTGCAGATTTTAAGCGAAGAGCCTCTTTGAGTGGGTTTTTGGCCTGCTCTTTATTTGCAGAGAGCGTTTCGTAGAGGGGCGACTCTGTGAGGGTGCGCCGCACAAGAAAGCCGCACAGCCCAATTCCCGCTCCTAAAAGAAAGGGTACTCGCCAGGCCCATTCAGGCATGCCGGGTGCAGCGGCGAGGAGGCCAAAGCAGGTGGCTACTATCACGCCAACAGTGTTGATGGCATTGAGGATACCGGACATTTTGCCCTGCTGCTCTTTTGCGTGATGTTCCAGCACAAAGATCATGGCGCCATTAAATTCGCCGCTCATGCTGGCTCCCTGCAAAATACGGCAGCAGATCAAGGCAATAGTGGCAAAAATTCCCGCCTGGTCGTATGTTGGAAGTAGCCCAATCAGGCACGTTGGAGCTGCCATCGCCAGCATGGTGTAACTAAGAGCAATGCGTCTTCCAAATCGATCACCGAGATATCCCCACAAAATGGCAGAGATCGGCCTGATCAAAAAACCACTGGCAAAGGTTGCTAAGCTGAAAAGAAGAGAAGCGGTAGGGTCGGTTTGAGGGAAGAATTTTACTGCCAGGAGCTGGATCATGACAGCATAGAGCGTAAAGTCGTAGACTTCTAATGTCGAACCAATGGCTGCTATCCACAAGGTTTTCCACTTCTGCTTCATTTGTACCTCCTTGGTTTGGAGGAATTATAAGAAATTAAATAATAAGGAAGCAACAATGAATGTAAGTACTATTATTCCCGTGGATAGACGCTACTATTTTGCACTTCAAGACGATATAGTGTCTCTCACTCCTATTAATTTTGGACTGAAAATAGACGAGATTCAATCCCAGCTTGACTCTGTAGAGAAAAAACAGAGGGAGATAGCTGGCAAGCTCTATTCGTACTCAGTTCCCTTGATGCGTGTGTATGAGACGCATCAGACGTGGAGAGAGGAGCTCCGCGGAGTGAGTACGAAATTATACGAGTGTGCTTTCGCCCTAGACACACTTCACCAGGCTCTTCCCTTCCAGGATTCACTCAATCTCATAATCGTATGTCTACAGAAGATTCATCATCTTGAATTGAAGCTTGAGTCTGTTCAAGTCATCGTAGACCAACTGGATCTCCTTCTGAACAGCCAGATATATGCAGATGCAGTCTGTCTTTATAAACAGACGATAGGGAGATGTGAAGAGATCATTCGGAACCATAAAGATCAGGTAGCACAAAATAGAGAAATCGAAGAGATTTTCAAGAAAGTAAGCGAGCAGGACCAGAAGCTAGAGGGCTTGCCAGATCTACTTACGAGGCAGGTACGGCGTGTTCATCGAGATCTTCGTCGATTTTATAAGCATGCATGTGAAAATTCTTTTGAAGCGCAGAAGATAGGAGAGGTGCTGAATAGTAGGTTAAAAGAGATTGAGCTGCCCCATTGTGGTAAGAATAGCTTTTGGCTGCAGGTCGAGTCAATTATTTCTGATAAACAGCTAGAGGGCATCGTTCTTAGAGAAGATCTTTTGTTACGCAGTGGCTGGTGGGGGCTTGAAGATTTTTTGACAAAGCAGTGTAATTCAGCTATCACGCCATGCTTAAATCGTTTAGAAGAGGTAGCCAAGCTCTTACAAATGCTGCAGGTAGGTTTGCAGACAAGTCTATATGAGCGCTATCAAGGAGTGCCGGAGATTCACTGCAGCCCCAAAACATACCGTGAAATGGTAGATACAGCTGAAAAATTGGTGAAAAAGATCTGTCAGGTGCTCTATACGTTTATGTTTACCGGGGAGGTCTCCATCGGTCTTTATTATGCATCGAGACTTTTTGCATATATTAAGGAGCTGCGGTTTATTTCGGAGCACTTTTCTATTAATAAAAACGCTATACAAGCTTTTCAGAGTACATTTCGCCTTGTTTCCCTATTAAATGACAAAAAGAGCTCTAAAATAGAGAATATAGAGATTCTCTTCTGGTCAGCTTATCGAGTCGCAGCTGCTTTAAACGATCCTAGCCTCACTGCTTCTAGATTCAATAGCAGGATGGTGAGCTGCCTTCAGACACTGATTGCTCGAATCGGGCGATGCATGCTTAAAAAAACCGAAAGAGACCGCTCCTCCTGGCTTCAAATCGTGAAAGGGGTTTATGTAAATCGTGATGGTGAGGGAGAAAAAGAGCAGGCAGATCGACTGATTCTCTATGTTGAAAAGGAGGTGACTGATTGGTTCTATTTTTCGCAAAAATCATCCAACCTGTCACTCGCCCTGGCAATCCATGCATTAGAAACCGACTTTCTTACTAATCCTTCTGCAAGCAAGTTACTGGAAAATGCGGACGCCTTCGGGTCCTTCAAGCAAATATATCAAATGTATCTTAAGAGCTATAGTCCCCCAGAGATAGTTGAGCAGTTATGCCTTCTTTTTAGAGCTCATCAAACAGATACTTCAGACTCAGATCTTCTGTTTTTAACGGAGAGTCAGTCTCATTCTTTCGATACAATTGAGTTAATCAGGGAGCAGGTACTTCCACAGGATAGTGAAGAGGTAAATGAC
>JAFEGS010000112.1 GCA_018239705.1 Verrucomicrobiota bacterium
TGAAAAGAATATTCTGCGCAAATGCTTCAAACAAATCGATGAGATTAATTCTCTCCTTAGATACATTGGGGGAAGAATTGGCCAGTTCTTACAGGGGTGAAGATGCATAAAATTAACTGGATGCATGAACTTGGCTGGACGCAAGAGCATCTCGATGAAATAAGAAATGCCGGATATGCCTATATACGTCAAGGGAAGTACGATATCGCGCTCTCTTTTTTCGAAGCGCTCGTCGTTCTTGCCAATGATAATGCCTATGATGCCCAGACATTAGGAGCACTCTACGTGCAGCTCAATCAGCCAGAAAAGGCAATCAAATACCTCGATAGAGCCCTGCAGCTGGAAGCAGACCATGCTCCTACGCTATTAAATCTTACCAAAGCCTTTTTTATGTCGGGAAATCTTGAGGAGGGCAACCGACTCGCCAAGGTCTTGCAAAAAGACCCAAACCCCTTCATTTCAGGAACTGCATCTGCTCTCCTTCTCTGTTATGGTGTCTGATATCAACTTTTTTTCACCTTTTCCTTTTTAAATTTAACGATCTCTTTTATTGTCTCAACAGGATCAGTCGTTTTTTATCTTAAAAAAGGAATTTACCATGAGCATATCGTTTTCTAAAGTAGCAAGCCAAGCTGACTTCACAAACAGCCTGGACGACATGTTAAAAGCAGTAAATGAGGGACAGCTTCTTACTGAGGAGCTCAAAATCACCTCCAAGAATACCCCCTGTTTCTTTTTCCGCAACATCCTTCACCCATTTATGAGTGACAGCTTTGGGACCTTTCGCACAAACCGCGTAGCTGCAAGCCTGCTCGCGTATGCCCAAGCAAATAAGGACTATGCAACAAAAGAGATTATCGTGACAAAAGCTTTAGCTATTGTTGAGGCGCTCGATAAAAAGACTGCAAACAAATACGCGGCCGATTTAGCTACTACCAAGCAGGGCTTTGAAATGTTTGAATACCCAGCTGTTGTTCTTCCGCTTGAAGAAGAGGTAAATAGCGTGGTACTTCCGATTATCAACCAGGAGAATCAGGAAGAGCTGCCCTCTGGAGATATTAATGTAGTAGACCTAGAAGTACCTCTTGAAGAGCCAATTGTTCAGCAAAGAACACCCTATGCGGCCAATGCGACTGTCACAAAGGGAATCAATAACTTCGGTTTTGCAGTCCACAGTAAGCTCGCAAAAGGAAATGAGAGCTTCTGCTTCAGCCCAGTAACGCTCGCGCATGTGGCAGATATTATCCTGCAGGAAACAAAAAAATCAGATGTCAAAAAAGTGCTCAATCTTAATTCCATGAGGACAGCCGACATCTCTAAAGATTTACAGGCAAGAAGAGAGAATCTCCTCTCCAAACGAGAAGTAGTGGTTATCGCTACCACAGCAGACGAAAAAACAGATACATTTACAAAGTTCATAGAAAAAATTGGGCAATCATATGCTCTCCATCATGTCTCAGAAGATAACCAAGAGGCAGCTCTCGAGCAGGTGAACAGCTATATTTCTCAAACAGCAGGTGGAGAAATCGAACCTGGCGTATTTAAAGACCTCAAGAAGGGCAATCTCAATTTTTCGATCATCCATGCTACATCGCTGAAAGAGACGCTGCAAGCGCGTAGCACTCCAGATGTCGTTCTTAGCCAGCCTTTTACCTTCTCAGATGGCCAGCAAGTTACTAAAGATTTTGCTACTCTACCGAATACACAATGCAAAGTATTTGCAGGTGAAGGCTTTACAATGATCGAGATCCCCTATGTGACTGAAGAAAATGCATCTTCCATGTCTAAGGTGATCTTCTTGCCTAATAGCGATGTAGACTTTGACGAGTTTCAGGGGACTCTTACCTCAACTGCCATTGCAAAATGTAGAGAACAAGCAGAAGACAAACGCATGACTCTCGTTATGCCGCTCCTTAGCGCTAAGAGTTCTCATGTAGATATGCTCAAGGTATTGAAGTCTTTAGGTCTAAAAACAACTTCCTTTGCTGATCAGAAGTTGAGCAGCGTACTGCACTACTCTCAGTTAATCGAGGAGATACCAGAGGCAGAAGAAAACAACAACAATAACAACAATGAACAGCCTGAAGCAGAGGTAGAAAAGCTCGCTATTGATAGAAGCTACTACTACTTCGTCATGAACGACAAGACGACGCTCATGCAAGGTCAGGTGGATGATGCTTCGCTCTTTTTGAAACATACAAATGATGGTTGGGTCTAGCAATTACGTGCCCGTGTGCGTGCCCGTGCCCGATTCAGCAAAATTCGGGCACGCACGCGGGCACGTCTTTTATCCCTTCACGATCTCTTTAAGCACAGTACAGACATACTCTACATCCTGTTCTTCCATCTCAAAAAAGAGCGGTAGCGACAGTGCATCCCTGTAGTAGCCCTCCATCTCCGGAAACTGCTGCGCTACATTTCCTACCATTTTCTTTATGACCGGCTGGTGGTAGAGAGGGATATAGTGGCACTGAGAGCCAATTCCCTTCTCGCGAAGCTGATCCATTATTCCAGTACGGGAAAGCCCATCAATCTGGACTACCATCAAATGGTAGGCACTCCTCTCATCAAAGGCTTCGTTAAATAGCCGTATATTGCTAGAGCCGGCAAATCTTTCTCTATACCACTTGACGAGCTGCCTGCGCTTTTGCACAAAGCTGTCTAAGCGCTTAAGCTGCGATAGGCCAAGTGCCGCCTGCATCTCAGTAGCGTGATAGACACCGCTCACCTCGTGCACTTCGTAGTACCAAGGGGCCGCTGTTCCTTCGATATAGGGAGCCTCTTTTTCCATACCGCTATTTCGAAACAGAAGGAGACGACGATAGAGCTCGTCATCATTTGTGGTAACACAGCCGCCTTCTCCCGTTGTCATCGTCTTGGCAGGGTGAAAGCTAAATATGGTCATCTGGCTCCATAGGCAGCTGCCCACCTTCGAACCATCGGGGTAGAGTGAGCCAATTGCATGGGCAGCATCTTCAATCACCACAACATCGGGGCTTTTCAACTGCGCATCCATCTTTTGCATATCGACTGCAATACCTGCAAAGTGAACAGGAGCGATCACAAATCTTCCCCTTGAAATTGGCTGAGAAAGAACTTC
Organism: Verrucomicrobiota bacterium; assembly: GCA_018239705.1. Classification (GTDB taxonomy): domain Bacteria; phylum Chlamydiota; class Chlamydiia; order Chlamydiales; family FEN-1388; genus SZAS-6. The sequence goes on from JAFEGS010000112.1 coordinate 3,101, forward strand.
TTTCAAGCTGTCGAGGCTCATATTGCCGCTCTCTCTATCGATATCGACAAATACAGGCCTTGCTCCAAGCCGCGTTCCGGCCGCTGCAGTCGCTATGAAGGTATTCGGCGTGGTGATAAATCGGTCAAACGCGCTCACTCGAGCTGCCTGAAAGGCTCCATACAAAGCTGCGGTGCCGCTTGACATCATCACGGCCCATTTGGTGCCGCAATACGCAGCAAATTCTTTTTCGAATTGTGCCACTTGTCCATTGCGGGTGATCAGCTCTTGCTGCAAAGCTTTAGTCACAGCCTCGATATCGGACTGATCGATCGACTGTTTGGCATAAGGTAAAAATTTCTCGGGCTTCATTTGATAAAATCCTGGTTCTGAGTTATTGTATACTTAAAGAACATTTTTTTGGACTAGAGTCGTGGAAAATAGTGACAGCGCCCTCCTCGTTTTCGACAGACGAAAAGAGGACTACCTACAGAGAAAACAGGCCCTCTTTGCAGAATACATGCAAAGAGATGCACAGCAGAAAGAGCTCAACCTCTTTTTCTGCCTCAACAGCAGTGCAGAGACACACCAGCTGAGCAGAAACGATGCTGCACCTCTCTCCATAGAAGACTTAAAGAATTTACTTACCAACCCATTCAACACCTACCACAATGGCGGCTACCTACTGCGCTGGAACAAGAAGAGCATCGTCATTAATCCTACAAGGGGCTTTTTAGAGCGCTTTTGTGAGCTTGGACATCACCTCTGGGATATCGATGCTGTTATTGTCACCTCTCCCGAAAAGAGCTCCTCGCATGATCTTGAGCTTATTCACTCACTTAACAGAGAGCTCAATAGCACCCTCGTCTCCTACGACCAGGAGCCCCATGTGATCCGCTACCTGCTCCATCCGGTTGTGTATGCACAGTGCGGGGCTATCTTGCGCCCCCATTTTCGAGAGGAAAAGGGAACTGTTATCTGCCTTGAGACATTCCAAGATGGCTATGCTGAAGAGGTCTATGCCTTAGATTCGCACAGCAAGCTCTGGTATTCTAAAAGAGATAGCTCCTTGATGATTCGTCTAGAGCTCTATAAAGAGCCCGATCAAGAAGAGAGTCCCTCTCTCTCTTTTGGCTACCTTGCGGACAGCCAGTGGGATGATACTTGTGCTGCATTTTTCAAAGGATGTGAAGTGCTCTTAGCCGGTTTTGGAAAAACCTGTCCAGAAGACCTTGAAAACATAAAAACACAAACAAATTCTATCGGCTACTGGGGGCTCTCAAGGGCTGCTAAAAAGCTTCCAAAGCTCCAAGCGCTTCTTGTGGGTGAATTTTGCCCGTGCCAAGGCGATATCCGCATAGCAGTCATCAAAAAGCTCAAAAAGCAGATCAGTGGTAGAGACCGCCAGCCTACCCTCTTGCCACTCGAGCAGGGCTTTATCCTCGATTTGGATACCATGAAAATCAATACAGGCACAAAACTGCTACCCCCCTACCAGTTTTGTGCATGCGATGAGGTGCATGTGGTGCAGTCTGAGGAGAGCTTTGGGCCGCTACTCTATCTCTCGAAAGAGTTGGTGTTATAAAAAAACGACAAAAAACGACCAAAACGACAAACGACACAAAGGACACAAACGACGAAAAGGACTTAAAC
>JAFEGS010000113.1 GCA_018239705.1 Verrucomicrobiota bacterium
CCACAAATGCCTAACCAATAAGAATTTTTCAAATCTGGCCGTGAAATACCCCGGAAGGAATACGAAAATACCACTTGTATCCTGATAATATCATATGATACTATCAGGTTATGAACAACGAAGATCCTCCATTTCAGATCACAACTTCAATCTTGAGTCTGTCTCAGCAGATTTACCGAGAGCTTGGCGTCCTGGCAGGTGCCAAAATAGAGGTTCCTCCTATCAAGCTTAGACGACTAAGCAGCATTGTTACTATTCAAGCCTCTCTTGCAATTGAAGGAAATACCCTCAGTTTAGATCAAGTGACAGCTCTGTTAGATGGAAAGCGCGTGATTGGTCCGGAAAAGGACATTCTTGAGGCCAATAATGCCATTAAAGCGTACAAAGACTTAAATATCTTTAATCCACTATCAATAAAAGACTTGCTGTTAGCTCATCGCATCCTCATGGAGAGTCTCGTTGAAGTGCCGGGCAGTTTTAGATCGGGTAGTGTGGGAATAGCCAAGGAAGGTGCGATCACGCACGTAGCGCCTCCTGCAGATCGGGTTCCTCATCTTATGAGGAGCTTATTCAACTTTCTTGCAGCTAAAAATGAGCTTTCATGGCTGATCAAAGCTTCTGTATTTCATTATGAATTGGAATTTATTCATCCATTTTCAGATGGGAATGGACGCATAGGACGCCTCTGGCAACAGCTCATATTGATACAGGAGGATCCGGTTTTTGCCTTTATCCCTATTGAGGCTATCATACGACAAAATCAAGCTGAATATTACAAAGTATTAGCTGAGTGCGATAGACAGGGAAATGCAACACTATTTATTGAATTTTCTCTCAAGCAAATTTTGGATGCTCTACAAAAGTATAGTCTAGAGGCCACACCAACTGTTCACGATGCCGATTCAAGGCTGCAGTTTGCCAAGAATAAAATCGTAAAGCATTGGTTTGCAAGAGTAGATTATATGAACATACACAAAGAGATCTCCTCTGCTTCTGCCAGTCGTGATCTAGCACACGGTGTTGTAAGTGGTCTCCTCCAAAAGAGAGGAGAAAAAAACCAGGTCAGATATCGATTTGTATAGTAATTACTGCGCCTTGCTATATATTTAAATACTTGTTATTATCTCTCTGTAAATCAGATTAATAAGTAGTAGTGTGGAGATTATATGGTCAACAATACAAGTAATATATGTAGTGCAGCTAATGTCACAGATTTTTCGGATCCGATTCTTCAGAATCTTCCTGAGATGGAGCGAGCGTACTGGAGTATTCCTTGCCTCCCAGTAATACTTCCCATAGGAGCTGCTCTTGAACAATTGTGGGCAGGCCGGTACAGGAATAGTGCAAAGCTTGCTTTATTGGCTATGCCAAACTTAATAGCTATGTATGCCATCTATGCACCAGCTGGCAATTTTCATATTCAGCTGGCAGCCAGATGTACATTATTAGTAGCTGATTATGTACTATACAAAAACATTCGTACTGTGAGGATGGCTCCTGGTACTGTGTAAGTGTTATCCTTGCGCAATCTCATGCCACAGTGCAAGTGACTCGTCGTATTTTGGTCCCAGTTTTTGGAAAAAGTGACGATCTACCTCCTCAACCAGAGGAATTGCCTGCGCAATAAGTCTAGAGCCACTTTCAGTGACAGCGGGAAACTTCGATCGCTCATTGCCCTCGCGCAGACGTCTTTCAATGTACCCCTTTTTCTCAAGTGTTCGAAGCACCTGTGAGGTCATCGTAGAATCCATTTTGCAGTAGCGGGCGAGCTCTACCTGGGAGACATCTCCCTGGTTGCGAGTAAGCCAGCCAAGGCAGGCAAGCAGCACAAACTGCGGATGTGTAAGGCCAACCTGTGCAAGGGCCGCCTCGACTAGTCTTCGCCACTTGGTGCTTACTTGCCAAAGCAGAAATCCGGGGCTCTCCTCAGGGCCTTCAAATTGGCTGATCCTCTTCCACGGAATATCGTTCATAGGCCTTCAGCTTTCTTTACCATGGCAAGCATCTCCTGCGGCAGGTTTTTCTTCATGTCGCGACCGATAACAAAGGCAAAGAAAAAGGCGAGTGCTCCTTTCATCTCGATACGATGAGTCACATGCGTTTTTCCTTCGACCTGCTTCATAGAGTGTGTAACGATGATTTTTGTGAGGGGGAGCTTTGCCTCGTCCACAAATAGATGCATCGGTTCTACTCTAGTAAGGCGGGTCTTTACGAGTGGGCCGCCCTTTGGCTTGAGTGTGCCTGTAGAGCCTGCTTGAAAGGGGCCATTCAGCGTGCTGTACTCTATCCCATGGTCCCAACTGTTCCAGTTCTGGACATCTTGCCAGACCTGCCACACCGCTGCAGGTGGGCAGGAAGTTTCTACTGTATGCGTGATAATCAGCATGACGTTCTCCTAAATACTATGCATCCATATTATATGCATGCATATCATTTAAGGCAAGCGACTGATCTCTTTGCGAACGTCTGCTATGGGACGATTGCGCCAGTATGTATCGAAGTTTTCCATTGACGTGAGCGATTTTGTATTCACACGATCGAGGAAGAGCGTCCCGCGCAGATGGTCGATTTCGTGCTGCAAAATCCGCGCATACCAGCCCTTTGCTTCAATGACTATAGGCTCAGCTTTCTCATTGAGGCACTCAACACGCACAGATCGTGCTCTAGATACAACTCCCATGCAGTTGTCCACGCTGAGACAACCCTCAAAAAATTCTATCATATCACTTTCATCCAGAGTGATCTTAGGGTTGATAATCACGTGAAGGGGAACTGGTACTCTTTCGCGCTCCTTCAAAATTTCAGGGGAGAGCGCTTTGTGGTATTCCGCCCTGTCTTCAATCACAGCAATTTGGAGAGGGCAACCAATCTGTGGGGCTGCTAGTCCTACTCCGGTGCCTCCCATGGTCACTTTCATCATTTCGATGAGCTGCTGGATTTCCGGGCTGAGAATTTCTTCCTTGGACAGCTCTCGAGCCGGCTGTCGAAGTACAGGATTGCCCATCTCGACAATCTCAAGTCGTGTCTGTGTACACCAAGAGCAATTTTTCTCGCCTTGCGCTTCAGCGCCTATCATCATAACAGCCATTATATACTCCAGCATGATTGGTCCTTTTTAGCATGCAGCATACACCTTTTTTCATTTTTAAGGACTTGAAAAAAAAATTGTCGCAAAATGCAAAATGATTTGCAAATTGTAAGGAAAAATGAAAAATGGACCGCATTTTTAGACGATTTTTTCGTCCCGCCGAATCGAGTTTTTTTCTCTTTGGCCCTCGAGGTACAGGGAAGTCGACATGGTTGTACTCAGGTTATACCTGATTTGCCGAAGAGTTCTTTCTGCTAAGAATGTCGTCCATCTTTCTTCTAACCTCTGTTTCAGGCCAGGGCCAGTTCGTACTCCTTGCCGTTACCCACAAGTATAAAATCATAATTTCACACGCGTAATCTGCTAGCAGTGCCGCTCTTATCATATCCTGCAGGGTGTTTTAACAAGAAAAACTTGATAAAAATAACGCTTTGTTCGAATATGGCCTAACCCGAGTTTATACTCAAGTAACATCAAAAATAGGTTTTTAATGAATTTTACACCTAATTTTCTCTGTGTGTTCTGTGGGCTCTGTGGTAGTAAAAAATAAAATACTATAACCTCATAGCTTCATGATTTTGGATATCACTCTATCAAGTGTTTCTCACTAAAACGCCCTTCAGGATATGATGTAAGGAATAGCGCTAGCAGCCCACGGTGGTGAAATTATGATTTTATACTTGTGGGTAACGACAAGCGTTGGGGCTGGCCCCGGGAACGTCGATCTGTTTGACTTAAAAAGAGTCTTCTTTGTAGCCTGTTTACTGTATGGGAAAAATAGTATTTTGGATTGGTCTCGGGATAGCGGCTTTTGGCCTTCTCCTCTGGGCAGGCGATAAGCTGGGGTTTCCTCTTGGAAGATTGCCGGGCGATATGCGCTGGGGAAGTGGGGAGCACTCTGTCTCTTTTTTGTTGGGTACCTCCCTTTTCATCAGCCTCTTTCTGACGATTGTGCTCAACGTTGTCATGTGGCTGTTTAAGAAATAGTGCCGTATCGCTTGGTCATAAATTGCTTGATTTCATCGAAGCTGTTTTTGCCAATCATGGCTGCGAGCATTTCAGGTGGTATTTTAGGGCTGATTGCCATTATCTCGGTCCATTGCCTTTTGTACTCGGGAAGAACAGCAAAACAGAGTGTCTGCAGATTCCATTCCGTATCAACGGAATGGGTTTTGGTAAATTCTTCCAGGCGGGAAAGTGTCTCTTTGAAGGCGGCGCTATTTTCCTCCTTCACAAACTGGCTGGTGGTGGGCTTTTTCAGGTAGAGCTCAAGGTTAGAAAGCAGCGCATCTTGCTCCTGCACGATTTCTTGGATTTTTCCTAGTACGTATGCCTTCTCGTTTTGCTCAAGAGGCCTGCTGGCATGGGGAAAGCCCATCAGCCCAAGGCGACACGCGCAGACATCTTTACCCTCTTCTGTAGTGAAAATAGCATTATTTGCAGGCATCGTTTCGTCAAGGTCAATGAGCACTGGCTTGAGAGGGCAGGAGGGATCTTGAGCATCTATTATTCCACCGCTATTTGGCTGGACGCTAAAGAGGACGTTACTTTCATCGAGCGATTCGATTTTGCCATCTTGCGGGCGAAGTAGTAGCGATGCCAGGAGTGCATCAGAGTAGTGATTCATTG
>JAFEGS010000114.1 GCA_018239705.1 Verrucomicrobiota bacterium
ATCGACTTTATTGAGCTCTTCTACCTCTTTCTGCAGCTAAAGATTATTGAGCTCGTACAGCCCACTGTTATGAGCTTCAGCTGTAAAGATGCGATCGATATTGGCATGCCGGCGGCCTCTGAGTTTTTCTTGCTGCTGAAGTTTATCAATGACCGCAAGCTTTCAGAGGAAGAGGAAGAGTATGTCAAATCGCTTCTCCACTCCTCAGCCATTTCTCATCGAGGAAGGCCCCTTTTTGAAGAGCGATTTGCTCGCGTAACCAACCTCGTTCGACTGCTAGAGGGCGTTGAAAGAGCCGATATCTTGGAGAAAATAGCACCGCTCTACGACACTAATATCCTCTCCTCAGTCGTTACTATCCCTCAGCTGTAAACCCGGCCCTCTTGCAATAAACAAGAGGTTTTGGTACCTTGCAGAAGGTTTGAGGAGGTGGATATGGGCTTTGATTTAAATAGACTTTGCGCACCGGAGAATGCAAGACTAGGGGCAATGGTAACTCTTTTTACAGCTGGTCCTGCAGCATATATTCTTTCAAATGGGATCATTGCGAGGATGACAGTGAATAAAGTGTGGAACTGTTTTTGTGGTATGACTCCAAATCTTAGCAATTGCCAAACAGCTTTAGACTATGCGTTAAGTGGAACTGGGCTTGAGGTTTCTAATGCTACGCAATTTTGTGGCTATGGGGGAATGATACACACCCTGACAACGCAGGCCAATTGGGGGCTTGTTTTCCCTGGTCTGATGACCACAATGGCACTTGCGTTTGGCGTTGGTACCTCAGTATGCATCTACAGATACTGCAACGCAAAGAAGCAATATGAAGAGTCAGAGAGTTCAAAACCTTTTCTTCATTCGCTGGACAGTACAAAACTTTAAGGATCTCTCTGCGTCTCTGCGACTCTGCGTTGAATTTTAAGCTAAACCTCATCCAGGACAATCCTTAGGCCAAAAAATCAACGCAGAGACGCAGAGTCGCAGAGACGCAGAGAGACACGCCTCGCACAAGGTGTTAATTGGGTGTAGAATACTTTGCGGTGAGGTAGTTGATGAAGGGTTCATGCGTCAGCACTTTTCCAGTGACTTTACGGATGAGCTCTTCGCCATTATAGCGCCTGCCATGCTGCCAGACAGCGTCCGATAGCCACTCTTTGATAAAGGCAAACTGCCCATTTCTCACATTGCTCTCCCAATCAGGATGGTCTTTGGCAAAGGTCTCAAAGAGCTGTGCAGCATAGATGTTGCCCAAAGAGTAGGTGGGAAAGTAACCAAATGCGCCCATAGACCAGTGGATGTCTTGCAGACACCCTTCTGTATCGTTTTTCGGCTCAACCATCAAAAGCTTTTTCATGCCAGCTCTCCAGCGATCAGGGAGCTCCTTTACCTTTAGAGCGCCGCTTGTGAGCTCTTTTTCAATCTCAAAGCGCAAGATGACATGGAGCGGGTAGGTGACTTCATCGGCATCTGTACGGATAAGGGTGGGCTTGACGATATTGATTTTTTTGTAAAAGTCATCTATTGAGATCCCAACGAGTGCCTGTGGAAAGCGCTTTTGCAAAAGAGGGTAGAAAAACTGCCAAAAGGGAAGGCTTCGACCGATACGCGTCTCCCAAAGGCGAGACTGGCTTTCGTGAATGCCATGTGAGATAGGATCGCCAAGGGGAGTGCCTTGTGCAGCTACCGATCGTCCCATGTCATAAAAGCTGTGGCCTGCCTCATGAAGTGTTGTTAAAATCTGGGATACAATGCCGTGTGACTCAGCTCGTGTTGTGATCCTACTGTCATAGGGGTGATAGCTCGATGAAAAGGGATGGCTTGAGATATCGATCCTTCCTCGCTTAAAATCGTAGCCGATATGTCCGAGGAGGAGCTGGCAAATTTCCATCTGCTCACTTTCAGGAGCGGGAATGTCAAAATCGCCTATAGTGGGCTTCTCACTGATATGTTTGAGAAGGGCAGTCAGCTTTTCTTGCACCTTTTCGAAGATATCTCCTATCTGAGCTGTAGTGCAACCGGGCTCATATTCTTCGAGGAGGGCATCATAGGGGTGTTTGTCATAGCCTAGAAAGTCGGCTTTTTTACGCACAAGCGAGATAATCTTTTCTAAAGTGGGCTCGAATGATGCAAAGTCATTGCCTATTTTTGCCTTTTGCCAGACAGGTATCGCCTCAGATGTGACCAGCGCAAACTCTTGGACAAACGCAGTTGGTAATTTTCTATCGCGTACAAAATCCCTTCTATAGACCTTAGCAGCGGCCTCCTGTGGAGCGGTGAGGCCTTTTTCTTTGATGTCGCCGCTTGCAATGTCAATGACGCGGTTTAATGTCTTTTCAAATTCACTACTCGTTTTTATATCGTGAGCAAGCTCAGCAAGAAGTTCACACTGCTTGGCACGTATAGGAGAGGCCATTTCCGGCATGTAGGTCTCTTGGTCCCAAGAGAGCAGCGAAGAGATGCCCTGAAGGGTATGTGCACGCGTAGAGAGCTCACACAGTTTCTCAAATTGTTCAGGATGATTTTCTGGCATGAGTGGCTCCAAATTTACTGTACAGTGTAGAGACGGAGCGGAAAAGAAAAGCGCTAAACCTCTCCAGGTATTTCATGGAAAAGGGATACAGCGGTGTAGCCACAGCCCAAGCAAGCACGATGAGTGCAAGGGGAAGGCTTCCCAGCAGGGCGTCAGTTGCCCAATGCGCTCCGGCAATAAGGCGTGGCAGGATAAAGAAAATTGTTGATAGACAGGCGAGTGTGCCGTAGCGCCAGCCGCAAAAGAAGGTAATAAAGCCGGCCCACTGCAGGGCGATGAAGGCATGGTCGCTTGGGAAGCTCCAGTGTGAATGGTCCTTAATTTTTAACCAGTGAGCAACTTCAGAGAGCCTAATCGTATCTTTAAAAATAAGTGATGGACTGTCGCGTAGAAAATCTATCGAGACTAAGAAGGGAAAAAGGAGCTCTTTGAGTGCTAGAATGCCGATCTCGCCCCAAAGACAGAGATAAAAAAACTGTGCAAGCCGCTTTTGTGCAGACTCTTTTCCGTCCTCAAAGACATAGATAAGCGAAAAGGTGCCCATGAAGAAGGCGCCATAAAGGTCTGTGATTTTTACATTGGCAAGCGCCCAGAAGATTTGTGAGAGGGGGCTTGTGCTGAGGCTGCCATTTAGCCAGCGAAAGAGCGCGACGTCAAATTCCTGCCAAAGCGTAGCTGTGGGGGGGAACATCCAGCTCAAAAAGAGAAGAAGGGCAGCGAGATGGCAGAAAATAAAAAGGCGCCAATTCTTGCGCGTTGAACAAGAGGACATAACGATTTTCTTCTCCCACATACAATCCATGTATAGTATGTTATTAGTTAGTCCGTTATAAAACAAGAAGTAAAAGAATATATATGAGGTTTGATGCTAGTAGCGATTATTCAGATGGTGGTTGCCTGTCTTCTGTGGGGGTTGACATTAGCAGTCCCTCTTTTTCTCGATGGGTTTGCCTGCACTGATATCGTCTTAGGTCGCTTTTTTTTCTATGGGCTTTTTGCACTTGCTATATCTCTTTTTTACCTCTGTGTAAAAAAGGAGAGGCACTTTTTAAGGTACTGGAAGGAGGCTGCTCTTACGGCTCTCATCATGAATTTTGCCAATTTTGGAGCATTGACACTTGGTTTGCGCTACACCTGCGGCTCTTTGATGACGCTCATTGTAGGCATAAGCCCCATTTCGATTATGTTGCTCAGTAGCTGGATGAAGGGAGAAAGACAGGGGATTTCCCTCTATTTCTGGCCAGCTAGCTTTATCTTTTTTGGCCTTGTATGTGTAAATATTGAGGCGCTTGGGACTGAGGCTAGAGATATTGCCTTCTGGGATTATGTCAAGGGTATGTGTTTTGGTTTGATGGCCCTTGCCACCTGGAGCTGGTATGTGGTCTATAATGGGAAATTCATGCAAAAGCACTCAGACGTCAATGCAAGTCAGTGGACAGCACTTATCGGCACGATGACGCTCTTTTTTACCATAGTGGCCATGAGCGTCCTTTATGGTGTCTTTGGTAGCGACTATTTTTACCAGTTTCACTGGGAGCATGGCCTGGGGAGGATGTTTCTCGCTGCTTCTGTACTCCTTGGAGTATTCAGCTCATGGGTTGCCTATGCACTTTGGAATGCAGCAAGTGCCTCTATCTCTCCTGCTCTTGGAGGGCAGTTGTCTATTTTGCAGACCATTTTTGGCCTCTGTTTTGTCTGTGCTATCGAGCAGTCGGTACCGTCGATGTTAGAATTTGTAGGCATTGCCTTGATACTGGTTGGGGTCTCATCGGCCCTGCTAGCTAACCAGCCTAGCGAGGTCTGAGCGATTCATCGTAGATGAAAAAGCGCCGAATACGTGGGCCTAGGCAGGTCATCAGCTCGTGGACGATGGAACTTCCCAAGAGAGCAAGCTCCTCAGGCGAGATGTAGTGGCCCTGATCATCCTCGCCAAAGAGCAGCACCTGGTCCCCAATTTTTGCCTCCGGAATGTCGGAGACGTCGCACATCATGTAGTCCATGCAGATTTTTCCGCACATTGGCGCTTTTTTGCCATGGATCCGCACAAATCCCTTGTTGCTGTAGTTTCTGTGAAGCCCATCGAAGTAGCCAATGGGGAGTACTGCAATTCGTGCCTTTTCCTGCGTGACTGTATAGGAGCGTCCATAGCTGAC
>JAFEGS010000115.1 GCA_018239705.1 Verrucomicrobiota bacterium
CCAGCCTTGTGCAATCAAGCTGGTAAAAGCCATTGAAAACATCGGTTGACAATGGACTCATCGTAACATGGTTCACCCCTACTACGCTCATCAATCTAGAGCTAGACAGCATCCTTCATTCCATGGTTACCGAATGCATTGTTGTGGCATCCACTAAGGTTGGTTTTAACCCCTTTTACGGAAAAACATTCAATATGGTTGTTTCATCTGATGATGAAAAAATATATTTTAAGCTGTCCAAAGAGTAAGATTTATTTTATCTTTAGGAACTGATATGGAGGCGCATCTTTCCAGATGCGCCTTGCCTTGTCATACGCAGAATAAATGGGCTGTTCACTGCTGCCTACATTATAGGCCTCTCTGAAAAGGCGCTCTTGAGGCAATAGATCCTCTCCACTATATCCTCGACGTTTCTGAGGAGGAAGCGAAAATGCACGCAGCCTTAGAAATTTTCTAATTGCGCGAATGGTGCTCCCCTTCCATAAATCTTCGTATTTTATAGCTAAAATTTGAGCTTTTTTGGGCGTAGAGGCCTTTGTTCTGGTGTAAAGCCATTTTTTAAGATGAGGATAGCAGCCGAGGGCATCGCAGGCAAGAAGGTTACGACCCTTTGTCTGTTGAAATCCCTTATTGATCTGCTTTACCCATTTTCGTTTTGCTGTACCCATATGGAAAAAGTGTTCAGCTGCAAAGCCGGCATCATGGAGCGTCATATGGAGCGCAGATTCTGCAGCTTTATCCGGATTAGAGAAGATAAAGAGAATTTTGCCCCTATATTTTTTATTTGGCGGCAAGAGATGTGTTTTTACTACTTTGTACTTGCCGGAGGCCCGTTCAATGCAGTCGGTGAGCAATGTGCTTCCTGAACGACCAGGACTTGCTATCATGACCACCTTTTTGTCTTTATAGTGCAGTCGTAGCTGTTTTTTCGTCGCTGCAAATTCTACCGAGTAAAGTGGCAGGCTCACCAGACATTGCAGGAAAAATAGTACCCCACACAACACTCTACATTGCATCATCCCAATAGTCCCTCTACCATTCGATCAAGAAATAGCCGATTGTGCTGTTTTGCGCTATTTTGGGCCAGTTTTTTCCTGCCAGATGCCTAAGATGAGCATTTGGAGTATATATTCCTTGGTTTTATATGCTGGCTCAGGCATAACAGGGCTGTTGAATCTCTCTACAAGCTATGGAGAACTGGTAAAACAAGAGTAGAAAGGAATCAATTATGATACATTATGAGGAAGGGGTGAGATTGCCTCACTCTCATTCGGAAGAGAGTCTAACGGAGCTCAAGTACCCGCCAAATGCCACAGTGACATCTCTGAACTCTACTTTAGAGATTAAGCGGGTCTGGTTACATAGTGAGTGGGCACCGGAGTGTCAATTTTCACGGTATATTTGCCCCAGTTTCCCGGAACGACGCGCACTTGCTGCAGATAATAAAAATATAAATACTGAGCTGATACAATCTGTATTTCACAATGTTCGTGGAAAATTTGCTCTTTGGGGATCTCTGAGAGAAGAAGGCAGATGGAAAAAGGTTGTGGTGCTAGAACTCTCTCTTGATTGGGTGACAAACAATGTACACATTCTTTACCCGGCTCAAGAGCGCTTTTCTGTTTCTGAACTCAATGGCATTGTCTTATGGCGTGACAAATCGAGTGGTGAGAAGAGATACCAGTTGCATGAAGGAAACCATCGAATTTCTGCCTGGCTCGCAGCCCAATCGCCACGATGTCTGCCTGCTACCCTCTTTATAGGTAAGCCTAAAAAGCCAGTTTGATGGCTCCCTGTATCTATACACTTTTTTGCACAAAGTAGAGAGGCCTATGAATTCACTAATTGCTGAAATAACAAAGATTCCTGGAAATAAAATTATTACCCTATCTAGTAATGCTGAGAGCGCGTTCACAATCGACATCTCAGAAACAGGGGAATTTGGCTATCAACCTTCTCATAAGACACTCTTTATGAGCAAACTTAATGGAGCACTTTTTGCAGGTGGTGCGTTGATTATACGAGAATTTCTCCCACTGCGCGCAAAGCAAATGGCTACAAATGGCGAAAAAATGTGGCTACCTCTCAAGAATGTGTATGGCGTTTTATTACGAGATGGCAAATGGATTGGACTCGATGCTGAAACAGTCAAAGAATGCCATAACACAGATCATAAAACAGGATTACCACTACCCCCTGAGCCAGGAATTTGTTTCAAATCATTCCCACCAGAGGTCTAACCTGGCTACCAAAGTTGCCTAGGTTTATTTTCCTAATCTGATAAGAAGATCTTCGAAGCAATCCGTATTTTGATTTGCATAAACTACCGAAAAATGGTATTTTGTGCGAATGCACTGCAATCGCATAAAGTGCCGAAAAATGGCATCCTGTGCAATCGCATTACATAAAAACAGGGAACTAAGAGCACCCAAATGAGTTTCAAAAACTACATAGATACCCTCGCCTCAACAGGAAAGTACTTTTTTACGCAGGATGAAGCCTTAACGAGTCTAGGCATTACCAAGAGCGCCCTAAACTCTTCTCTTCGTCGCTTGAAGACCAAAAATGAGATAGCCTCCCCTCTTAAAGGTTTTTTTATCATTATTCCTCCAGAATATCGTTCTTTGGGCGCCCTCCCTCCAGAAGAATTTATAGACAATCTCATGCAGCATCTGAACCTCCCCTACTATGTCGGGTTGCAAAGTGCCGCTCAGTACTACGGAGCAGCACATCAAAAACCTCAGTCATTTCAGGTAATTATCCCAAAAACACGAAGAGAAATCAGGATTGGGAAAGTGAAAATAGTGTTTATCACCAAATCGGATGCTGCTGTGTCACCCACACGTCAATTCAACACACCCAGAGGTTATATCCGTATAGCCACACCTGAGCTTCTTGCTGTAGATTTGGTGACCTTTTCACATCGTTCAGGAGGCATTTCTGAAGCCTATAACATACTATCAGAGCTTTCTGAAAACCTCAAACTCGAGGAATTTGCACAAGCACTCCACCATGTAAAAAAAGCGCCACCGATTCAAAGGTTAGGCTATTTCTTTGATTGCTTGGGCCTCGTAGAATTCGAACAAACGTGCGAAGCTGCGCTAAAAAAACATCCTTATGTAAGAAAAGCTACACTAGATCCTCAGAGCCCGAGCACTGGGGCAGTATTGAACGAAAAATGGAATTTACTCATCAACATTGATTTAGAGGTAGAAAATGATACCTAAAGCGTTTATCACTCACTGGCGCCAACATGCCCCTTGGATATCAGACCTACAAGTTGAACAAGACTTGATCATTTGCCGGGCATTAATAGAGCTCTATTCATCAAAACTTATTTCAAAAACGCTCGTTTTCCGAGGGGGCACCGCACTCTATAAACTCTATAGTACCCCATCTCCACGGTACTCAGAAGATATAGACCTTGTCCAAATTCACGCAGCACCTATCGGAGACGTGATATCAGAGATCCGCAATATTCTAAATCCCTGGCTTGGCGAGCCCAGATTAAAACAAGGTCAAGGTCGTGTCACTGCAACGTACCGTTTTGAGACAGAAGGACCAACTCCTATCCCCGCAAAACTGAAAATCGAAATTAACACACGTGAACATTTTTCAGTTATGGGATGCACCCACAAGAAGTTTTCAGCAACTTCTCCCTGGTTTGGAGGTGAAGCACTCATTGCCACCTACCATTTAGAAGAGTTGATGGGAACGAAATTAAGAGCTCTCTTCCAACGGAGAAAAGGCCGCGACCTATTCGACTTCTGGTATATCCTCAAGCACCGCTCTATTGACATCCTATCAGTAGTTAACATATTCAACCACTATTTAGACAAACAGGGCATACGAGTCACCAGAGCCCAGTTTGAAGAAAATTTATTAGGAAAAACAAGCTCAAATGTATTTGTGGATGATATTCGGCCGCTATTATCGCCCGCAATTGAAAGCCATTGGAGCTTAGAAGAGGCACTTACAATGATGCAGGAGAGAGTCCTTCCAAGTCTTGCCGGTGCAGCATGGAAAGGAGAAAAACCTGAGAACAGCTAATTTCTGCAGACAGTGTCTGCAGATTTTCATTCTTGAGAAATCATGTATAAAAATTTTTATGATTCCCTGCATAACAGGGGCGCAGATGACACTCCCGAACACGGGATTATATTGCTTAGGTTTAGCAGTCCTGATGCCTTAGGCTAAAACTGCAGCCTAAAATATTGAAATCTGTTGGAGAAAATTGTTTCTTTTAGCACATTACTGTCCCATTTATCAAGACGTTCTGGATACTCCGCTGCTGTACCCATGAATCCGCCTGATGACTTGTAAACAACACAAAGTTGCTTTCGTATGTCATTTTGAGGTTCAATACCCCCTGTAGTAGGGAGATCTTCCAATAAGCTCTTATTTTTTTCACAGTACTGCGCTACCTGTTCTACGTGATTTGCAACCTTTTCCAGAGTGTCTTCTATCACACCTTTCACTCTTTGTGCCGATTGTTGGGCAGTAGTGTGGTCTCCTAACAAAGTCTTTAGCCATAATACAGATGCCTCCAGGAAACCTACTCTATATAGGTTTCCTTTGGAATCAGCACCGAGACCATATTTTGCTTGCTTGCTCCCCTCGTATTGCGCTTCGTAGATAATATGAGCGTTTCTTTGGACTTCTTTTG
>JAFEGS010000116.1 GCA_018239705.1 Verrucomicrobiota bacterium
TTTTCGTCCTTTTCGTCTTTTGTGTCGTTTGTCGTTTTGGTCCTTTTATGTCGTTAAGGTCGTTTGTCGTTGGTGTCGTTAATCAGCATCCTGAAGACCTGCTCAAGAAGTGTCTTCATCTGCGCATAAGTGGCAATGCTAGGAGCCTCTTCAAGCAGACACCATTTTCCTTCCTGAATCTCTTCAAGCTGGATACGCACCTGCCCCTCGACCTCTGCAATGTAGTAGTTGACGCTTTTTGTGATGATGCTGCCTCTACTTGCAAACTGGTATTTCTCAAAGAGAGGCAGATCAAAAAGAAGATGTGAAATCTGTAGTCCTGTTTCTTCAAACAGCTCGCGCTGAGCACTCTCAAAAGGCGACTCATTGCCCTCAGCATGACCTTTGGGCAATGTCCAGTGCCCGCTCTTGTGGCGAATCATAAAAACAAACCATTCGCCATCTCTTTTTTTCAGCGGCACAACCCCATAAGAGTACTCTTGATGCATAGTACCTAATTCCTCCAGCGACCAAAGATCACTGCTGAATTATGACCTCCAAAGCCAAATGAATTAGACACAGCCGTCTCTACAGTGCGGCTCATAGCCGTTCGTGGGAGCTGGAATGGGATGTCCTCTGCATCTTCAAGGTTGCGATTGGGATGGATCATTCCAGTGAGTATCGCCTGTATCACAGCAATAGCCTCCAGGCCTCCCGCAGCACCAAGTGAGTGGCCAATCATCGATTTCGTTGAATTCAGCACGATGCGCTCCGGCTGTTTAAACACATCCAAACAGCCTGTAATTTCGCACATATCGCCCGCCGGTGTGGAGGTAGCATGCGCATTAATATAGTCTACCTTGTCAGCAGTAATGCCGGCATCCACAAGAGCCTTATTCAGACAGAGAGAAATCCCTGCTCCATCTTTTCTTGGATCGGTCATGTGGTGGGCGTCGCATGAAAGCGCTCCACCGAGATACTCTGCAAAAATAGGTGCATTTCGCTTTTGGGCATGCTCGAGCGATTCAAGCACAAGAATTCCCGCTCCTTCTGCCATGACAAAGCCATCGCGATTTTTATCCCACGGCCTTGAAGCATCGGCCGGTGCATCATTTCTCGTGGAGAGTGCTTTTAAGGCACAAAAGCCTGCCAGGCCAATTGGCGACAGCGGGGCTTCAGAGCCTCCACATACCATCACATCGGCTTCTCCATTTCGTATATGCTCTGCAGCTGCAATAATGCAGTTATTACTTGTAGCGCATGCAGTAGAAATTGAGTAATTGGGGCCCATAAACCCAACATCCATCGCCAAAAGTCCCGAGCCCATGTTGGTCAAGATAAAGGGAATCAAGAATGGGGTGATTTTGCGATGCCCCTTTTCATTGAGGATCTGCACATTCTCAGCAAAGGTCGACATACCGCCTATCCCTGAGCCAATAATAACGCCGCAGCGCGATTTGTCGAGATGCTCAGGAACTTCCGGAAAGAGCTTCGCCATTTCCATCGCACGCTTTCCTGCTACGAGCGAAAAAGAGATGCAGCGATCCACGCGTCTTGCCTGCTTTTTATCGATATAGTGACCGGGATCAAAATCCTTCACCTCTGCTGCAAATCTTGTCGGGTAATCGGCGCAGTCAAAAAGCGAAATTGGACCTACACCACTCTCCCCAGCAAGTAGTTTTTGATAAAACGCATGTACGTCGTTTCCAAAACATGAAACGATTCCCATACCTGTAACTACGACGCGTTTCTTACTCATAAACACTCCTCTTAAAATTCTCTATACCAGCAATTCCCTCCAGTTACCCAGGGTCACGTTACCCCTCCGGGGTTGCCTAAGGACCCGGGCTACTCACTGTCACCCCATCCTGGGGTTTCTTAAATTCTGGTCGGGAATTGCTACACCCACCTTAATAGGCACATCAACTATTTTTGCATCTTCCCATAACTGTTCAAGCTCATACTTTTCTCTTACTTCGGGAACAAACAGATGAATTATAATACTATAATAATCAATTACAATCCAGTCTCCTTCTCTTTTTCCCTCAACATAGACGGGCTTTTGGCCCAGTTCTAACATCTCATAAGAGATCGCTTGAGCTATCGCCTGCACATGTTTTTGGGCAGAACCCTCAGCGATAATAACATAATCTGCCAAAACATCGAGGTTGCGAAGATCTAAAGTAAGAATATTAAACCCTTTCTTATCAAAAATAGCCTGACAAATGCATCTAAGCAATGTTAAATCTTCTTCTGGTATTTCAATCATAAATATAACTGATGTTTTTGAATATATGTTAAAACTGCTCGCTGCAAAAGGTGGCCACAAAAAAGACCGCTCCTTAGGCGATGGCGTATATCGGTACTACTCACATCCATAAGAGCTGTTTTGGTCAATCCGTGCTCAATTGCCACCTTCAACTGAGGATCGTGCTGCCATGCGCCTGTTAGAGGGCATCCGGCACGCGCTGCAATAATTGGTGATGCAAAGGCAATCAGCTCGTGAAGTTCTTTCCATGTAGAGAGTTGCTCCACTGTATCTTGTCCAATGAGGAGAAAATGAGCGTCGCTGGATTTCAAAACTCCTCTTTGCTGCAGCTCACGTACCGTATCTATAGTGTACGAGGGGCCCGGTTTTTCTATCTCTAAGGTGACAATCGAGCAGCGAGGCACCTCTTTAAACGCTTCTTTAACCATTTCCAGGCGGTGCAGAGCAGATGCAGCTGTACTCTCTTTGTGCGGGTTGATACTTGCAGGGATAATGTAGACATGATCGAGCTGATGCGCTTCAGTAAGCGCCCACATCATAGCTACATGCCCAATATGAACAGGGTCAAATGTCCCCCCAAAGATACCCACTCTTTTCATACTGCTATCCGCCATTTGCGCTTCCTTGCAATCTTCTTTAGGCTGCTGTCTGGGCAGACAGCAACAGGGGTTCCAACACTTTCTAAAAGAGGAAGATCCACAATACTGTCTGAGTAGGCTGTTACATTTTTAGAGAGTAAGCCTCTCTCTTCTAGAAACTGTACAAGATGCACGCGTTTTGCCTCTCCATCGATGATCTGGTCAATAGAGCAAAATTTTCCATCCTGATCAATACCATACTGTGTGCCAATAGCATGCTCGACTCCAAGAAGAGTCGCTATCGGCTTGACAATGCACAGTGGAGAGCTCGATTGAATCAACACCAGATCGCCTCTCGCTTTGGCCTTCCGTAGCTCTTCAAGCATCGTGTGACGAAAAAGAGAGCCGTTAGAGGCACTCAAAAAAGCATCTACCTCAGACTGAATCAATACACTCTCTTTTTTGTAAACAAAAAGGCGAAAGGAGGCCCCGTGGAGCTTTTTTATCGAGCAAAGCCCCATCTTATTACACACATAGAGCATCACTAACGTGGCCATACAGGACAGAGAAATAATCCTTCGCCTGTACAAAAAGTTGCCAAAGGCAAAGCTCACGTTGTAGCGAGCAAGCGTTTTGTCTAAATCAAATACGACAACATTGGACATTATAGCTCAAGATTTTACTTGACGCTGTAATCTGGCAATCTCTTTTTCTACCTCGTAGATGCCACTTTCGATCTTCTCTAGACGATCTTCTTCAGCTTCAATAAGCTCATTGAACCGCATAGCCTGGGTAAAATCAAGGCCAGAGCCGCTACTGGCCTTTCGCCATTCGCTGATCTGATTCTTTATTTCTTGCCTTCGCTCTTTACGCTCTTTGAGGACACCTTTTAACTGATGAATCGCCTCTTTCTCGTCATCTGACAAGAGAAGCTGCTGCTGGTCCTTCTTTTCTTCAAGGATATTGCGCAGCTGTCGCTCGAGCTTTTCAATCTGCTGTTTTTGCACCCTATTCGGCTTTGCCTCAGCAATTTCCTTCGTGAGAAGTGCTGCCTGGTCAGTAAACTGATCGAGAGAGTGGCTATCAGCCTCTTGAACGAAGGCTTGCAGACGCTCCCTTATCTTCTCAAAATGGGCATTTGCCTCTTGCTCTCTTTGTCTCGCTTCCTGCTGCTTGATCGCCTCTTGCAGACGGCTCTGAGAGGAAAAAATCTCCTGAAGCTCTTGCACCATGCCGCGTAAGTTCCGAATCTCAACCTTGCCAAGAGTAGTGGCTCTCATCTCTTTGATAATCTCATCTACCTTTGCCATTCCCTCTGCAGCAGAGATTGTGCCCGCCGCACCTCCAGCCTTCAACTCTTCCAGCCTAGTAGCAAACAGATCGTGGTGCTCCTTGTAGGCAGCTCTCTGCTCAGAGACAACCTTTCGGCGCTCTTTAACCACATTCTTAATGCTATCCCAGCACTCGCTAAGGCTTTTACGGGTCTTTGAAAAGGCCTCTGTATTGAGCGTCAGTATTTTAGCAATACTCTGGAGCGCTTTAATCTCTTCCCGCAAATCAAACAGGGCCGGCGTTTTGAGCTCCTGCGTGAACCCAGTAGCAATAAAATGGTTAACATCTTCGATAAAGCGGCTGCTTATCTGCTGTATCAGCAATTTTCTACGAGGGAATATCAGGTCGCCAAGCTTAGAGAGCCGCTCAAAAAATTGATTTTTCTGGCGCACGCGCATGTCGGTCTTCATCAGCTCTTTGCGCAAAGCATTTGTGCGAATTGCATAGCTATTGAGAAGGTTCAACTCCCTCTGACAG
>JAFEGS010000117.1 GCA_018239705.1 Verrucomicrobiota bacterium
CCAAAGCTGAAGGGTGTGTAACTCATAAAAGACTGGTCGAACTCAGCAAAAAACATCCATCAGAGTTGACGAAAGCCCTCCATAGCTTAGTTGACAGAAAAATCCTTCAAAACGAAGGGGCTGGTAAGGGTACCTTCTACTATTTAACCGGAGAGCACCCAATAAAAAAGGATATCGCACAAGGATTAAATCTTACAGTGCCGTTCCATAAGAACTCCGAACATTTGATCAAGAACTCCGAACATTTGGGTAGGGAGAGCTCCGAACATTTGATCAAGAACTCCGAACATTTGGCACTGCTACAGAAAATAGCAAAAAACGTTACGGAATCGAAAAAGAGCACCAAGGACTTGGTTAAGCAAGTTATTTGCGATCTCTGTAAAATACAACCACTTTCAATATCTGAAATGGCGTGGCTGCTAAATAGAAAAGAAGACTCCCTCAGGGTCCACTACATAAATCCAATGTGTGATCAGGGAGAGTTGAAACGGCAGTATCCAAACATTCTAAAACATCCTAAACAGAAATACTACACACACAGAACTTAAAATATGAAACAAGATCAAGCAGTCGATTTTATCCCATTTAGTCTAGAGCCCTCATGGCAAAAAGTACTAGCACACGAGCTCCAAGAGCCCTACCTTGTCCATTTGGCAGCCTTTGTAAAGCAGGAGAGATCGAAAGTCGCAATCTATCCACCGGAAGAACTTGTTTTCAATGCATTGACCCAAACGCCGTTTGACAAGGTGCGGGTGGTGATCATGGGCCAAGACCCCTACCATGGCCCAGGACAGGCGCATGGCTTGAGCTTTAGCGTGCTGCCTGGGGTGGCACTGCCCCCATCGCTAAAAAACATCTACAAAGAGCTTGTAGAAGATGTAGGTATTACCATGCCAAGTCATGGCTGCCTGTTCAAATGGGCAGAGCAGGGTGTGCTTCTCCTCAATGCCACGCTTACAGTTCGTCAAGACACTCCCCTTTCACATAACAAAATGGGCTGGGAGCGCTTTACCGATGCTGTTATCCGAGTACTGGCACAGAGAAAAGAGCCTGTGATCTTTGTTTTTTGGGGAAAAAATGCGGCGCAAAAGGGAGAGAATGTAAAAGAGCTTGGGCAAAATCGCCACCATTTCATCCTCACTGCGGCACATCCATCCCCATTTTCTGCCCATAGCGGCTTTTTTGGATGTCGCCATTTTTCGAAGATAAACAGTATTTTAGAAAAACAGGGATTACAAAAAATTAACTGGCAAGTTTAATTTCTAATCTATATAACATATATATCAAAAATGTGTTTTATATTATATGATACTATTAGAAAATAATACTCCATATGTACCTAGTACTAGCCAGTCTATTCAGGTCGAGCAACGGACAGTAGCTCCCTCTATTTTTGATATCCAGTGAACAGGCATTAAAAACGATAAAGCCGCAGGCCACCCGCAGTCTTTTTGGTAGTGCCCCAGAAACACCCTCCACATTCACTGTGTACTCAGTTAAAGATCAGCTGAGTACGGGTGCTATACTGCAGCTGGTAAAGGCACAAACCACGATTGTTATTGAAGCGTAAGAGTAGCTCCAGCCGCACGAAAAAGCCTTTCGCGAATGGTCGCCCAAATACCATTGTGTGGTATGTCCAGGTCGACCCATGCCTCTTTTATTCCCTCAATATCTAGCCGTCTTAAGCAGTCATAGAGGTTAAAAGAGACCTCATGAGGAGCTGTAAGTGAGCCCAAAAATAGCCATTTTTTAGCTCCTGGATAGACTCTATCAGTAAACCCAAGCACGACAGGACATTTTTTTTCGCAAGCCTCATAGGGCGTGTTTGATAGGATAAGGCGCGCTTTTGGTGCATAGTGCACCAGGAGCTGGCCCGGACAGATGGGGGTCTTTTCAACGAGATGCGCGCATTTTGGAAGATAGCCAATAATGCGTGCAATCTCTTCCGGGGAAATAGCTCCCAGCCTCGCAATTTCCCAAAGGCCATTTTTTTGCGCGATGATTGTCGATTCCAATCCATGCCGGCACTCGCCCTCAAGAGCTGGAAACTGGGGGCCAAAATCGTGCTCAACATGCTCAGGCTTCGTCGAAGAGGGTGTTCCGGAGAGATTGGCCGAAGGCGCGACGAGCGGCGAGACACACTTCAGAAGTTCTGCTGCCACCGGGTGTGCCGGGCAGCGAAACGCAGCGGTCTTTAATCCTGCACGAGCAATCAGAGGCACCTTTTTTTCATGGATGGGAAGGACAACAGTTAATGGTCCCGGCCAAAAAGCTTCTGTGAGCTTGTATACATCTGCCGGCTGCGCGGAGGCATAGAAGGCACATTCATCTGCATCGCGTACATGAATAATCAGAGGGTTTGTGGAGGGGCGATTTTTGAGCGTAAAGATTTTCTCTATTGCCGACTCTTTAAAGAGCCAAGCAGCAAGCCCATACACAGTCTCTGTGGGGATTGCTACAACTTCTCCGCCTCTAAGGAGGTCTACTGCTTTTTCTAATGGAACTCGCATACGGTGAGCAGTTTACCATCTTTTTCCTTTTATGATAAATAAAATTATTTTTTGCAAAATCGCAATAGTGTATAATAATAATTGGAAACATAGGTGATTGTATGATCGACAAAAAAGAAGCGGTGGATGCCTATAAACGTCTTATTTTGCATCGCATGGCTAGCGTTGGCAGCCTGGCACCTGCTCTTTTTTTACAAAAAATCGGTCTTGGTAAAGAGTTTCAAATGAACACACTTGTCTACCAGGGCGATCAATTCATACCCTACGCCGTTCGAAAAGCAGCCAACGAGCCGATAGAGGAGCTGCAGAAGTATATCCAGCCGTGGCTTACTGTCGATGAAGCCCAATTTCGCATCACACTTAACTACAAAACAGAAATACCGGTCGATCAGGAGCAGTTTTGTGAAGTGCTCTACATCTTCGATGATTTAGCGGTGAAATGGCGAGAAATCTTTGAAGAGCATGACCGGCAGGACCTGGTCTATGTGCCTTCTCAGTCAAAATGAAAAAGAAAAACTATATTCTCTTTAACTTCCCCTTTCTCTTTATGTGCTGTGGGTCTGTTCATAACCCGCAAAATCCAGAGTGTAGTAATTTGTCGATAGCGTGATGATAGCGCTGTTGGTAACTAGGCTCTTTGTTAATAAGTCGCTCTTTACTTTCAAAAAAGGGAAGTAAGAAAAAGATATAAACAGCGATTTATCTATAAAATAATAATTTTAACAGATATAGGGTTGAGTAATCTTTTTTTTATTAGAGGAGTCGCTCTATGTCGGACGTGTACGGTAACCGAGATCCATCACAAAACTTTATGGCTAGCTATCCACCCCTGCTGGATGCGATTTTTTTACCAAAAAACGTTGCCGTTATCGGAGCTAAAGATACTATTGGCAGTGTTGGCAGGACCCTTCTTCTCAACCTCATCTCAGGCAATTTTCAAGGCAATATCTATCCTGTTAATCCCAAGCGAAGTCATGTCTTTGATCTACCTGCCTATCCAAGAGTTCAAGATATTCCGGAAAGGGTTGATTTGGCGGTAGTGGTTGTTCCTGCAAAGCTTGTACCGGCTGTCGTGCAGGACTGCGTTGAAGCAGGCGTTAAGGGCATTATTATTATTTCTGCCGGGTTTAAAGAGCTAGGCGCCGAGGGAGCGTACCTTGAAGAGACTATTTTACATACTATTCGCGGCAAAGATATTCCCATTATTGGTCCCAACTGCCTTGGTGTGATGCATCCGGCAACGGGGCTTAATGCCAGCTTTGCAAGAGGGATAGCCATTCCCGGTAACATCGCTTTTATGAGCCAGTCGGGTGCAATGTGTACCGCTGTTCTTGACTGGAGTTTAACGGAGCATATCGGCTTTAGCGCCTTTGGCTCTATCGGTTCGATGATCGATGTGGGCTGGGGAGATCTCATTCGCTATTTTGGCAATGACCCAGCGACTGCCTGTATTTTGATCTATATGGAGACCATTGGAGATCCTCGCTCGTTTCTGAGCGCGGCAAGAGATGTTGCGCTCGATAAGCCAATTATCGTCATTAAACCTGGGCGATCTCAGGAGGCAGCTCAAGCTGCAGCTTCGCATACAGGCTCGCTTACTGGAAGCGATGAGGTCTTTGACGCTGCATTGGAGCGTGCAGGGTGCCTGCGAGTCAATACCATTGCAGAGCTTTTTCACATGGCAGAAGTTCTTGGTAAGCAGCCAAGGCCAAAGGGGCCCAATTTGCACATTCTCACCAATGCAGGTGGCCCTGCAGTGCTTGCGACCGATGCTGCGATTTTAGCCGGGGCTAAAATTCCTCCATTATCTTCTCACACAGTAGAGGCGCTAAGTGCCTTCTTGCCGGAGGCGTGGAGCCATGCAAACCCTGTCGACATTCTGGGAGATGCTGGCGCTGCAAGTTATACAAAGGCGCTTGAAATTTTGGCAAAAGATCCTCATGGAGACGGCATACTGGTCATTCTTTCACCGCAAGATATGACAGATCCAACAGGCACGGCAGAGGCTCTTCGCAGCTTTGCAAAGATGAAAGATAAATCGATACTTGCCAGCTGGATGGGAGGGGCTTTTGTAAAGCCGGGACTAGAGATTTTAAACCATGCCGGAATTCCTACTT
>JAFEGS010000118.1 GCA_018239705.1 Verrucomicrobiota bacterium
CCAGTTTTCCTCTTTGGATATCGAGATTCGACTTTTTATTTGCCACCTCCATCTGCATCTGTGAAAAGGCTGCCTGGCTTGTATATACATCAGTGATTGGAGTAAGGCCTGCCTGGTTGAGGTCTTTTGCAGCAATATAGAGCTTCTCTGCTTCCTGTAATGAGGTAAGGCTTGCTTGTAGTGTCTGCTCTGCATGCTGTGTGGCATAGCAATTTTCAAGCACTCGGGCCATCACTTGTTGCATGGTCCAGTCGCTTCGCCAGTTAGCTGCAATCAGTGCCTGTTTGGCAGCTGCTACACTGCTACTGCGCTCCCCAAAGTCGAAAAGAAGCCATGAAAGAGAGAGATTTGCATGAGCGGTTGAGTAGGTATGGTCCTCGCCCTGACCAAAGGTATATTCTTTACCGCTTTTGACATCAGCTTGGAAATCTAGTTTTGGGTAGTAGGCGCTTTTTTTGCTGTCAACAGCAGCCCCTGCGCGATGCGCTCGCCACCAGCTTGCTTTAGTCACTGGGCTATTTGTCAGGGCAATATCGATGAGCTCTAGCGTAGTCAGGGGGTGATCATAAGCAACAGCAGCGCTTGTGAGTGGGCCGGCAAAAAAAGTAAGTATAATAAGGAGATAGGCGAACACTCTGTCATCCTGTCATTGCTGTGGGAGCTGCGGTACCAGGCGCAGCCTTGAGGACAAATCCCTGTATCAGCTCCATAAATTCTCTGAGCCATATAATGGTCTCTTTGCCCATCTGCTGCGCAAAGTAGTTCCAGCCGATAAGAACCATGAAGATGGCAAGCCACGACTTAAGTCCCATGCCAAGGAAGGTAATTTGCACCTGCGGTGCGAGGCGGTTGATAACTCCTAAGAAGGTGTCGGTCATTAAAATGGCAAGAATTGCAGGTGCCGATAGCTGCAGGGCCAGAAGGGTAAAGACCTGTAGTGAATTTATGAGCTTGTCTTTGACAAAGCTGCTTGGAGCGAAGAACTGTGGGTCTAGAAACTGGTCCGGTGGGATGAGGGTGTAGGAATCGAGGATAGAGTCGATGACAAAAAAGGGCCCATCGAGAGTAAAGAAAATAACGATAAGGACGAAGTTATAGAGCGTTCCAATAGGAGAAGATTGGTTCTGGATGGTGGGGTCGTTGACCATGAGGCTGGCAGCTCCGCGCTGGTGGTCGATAAAGACGCCGCTTGCAGTGACAATCAGGAAGGGAAGTCCCAAGAAAAATCCCATGATCGATCCAACAAATATCTCCTTCATCATCAAGAGGATAAGTCTGGCATCAAAGTAGACAGGCTCTGTGGACTTAAGGAGGATTTGCGGCATTACAATAGTGACGAGGCAGAGCGCGAAGGTGATCTTTACCGGGTGGGGCAAGATGCGAGAGCCAAAAAAGGGAGCAAGCGTAATGATGGGCAGCATGCGAGCACTTGCCAAGAAGATGAGCGACAAAACCGGTATCAGTGATGAGGTTGTTGCCAGAGGGCTCTTCATGAAAATTTCAAGGTAGTCCACTATGCGTTTCCTAGGGTAAAAAGCAATTACTACCCTATTGTATACGATGTTGTCAACATTGCCAAGAAAGAAGCTCTCAAGAAATCATTATTTACCTATTTTTTGGAAGTCACGAATGAGATCCTCAGCTTGCTTCGTAGTTAGTCCCAGATTCTTTCTGGTCTTTTCAGCTGATTTTTGCCCTGCAATAGTTATACATTGCGCATCTGGCATTTTGGTATCGTTTTCATCACTACCTTCGCGTGCCCATTCCATAATGGCAAGGGCTTCATCTTTTGTGCAGGTTTTTATATTGTCTTTTAGCCATGATAAGAGTCTTGTGGTTCGCGTTACAATAGCCTTATCATTTACACCATACTGAAGAAGAGAATATCGTTTATCGTTTTCTAAATCGATCTCTACCGGTTTTGTAGGGGCTTGTTGAGAAACTGTTGGTTGTGCTGATGGTGTGACTGTGGTGGCTGTTGTAGATGGCTCTATAGATGGTTGAGTTGCTTCCGGTTGTTGATCTGTCGTAGTTAAAGCTTCTAGTGCTTTGAAGGTGGGGTACCGACCGATTTCTTTGCCTTTCTCAGAGATGTGGTATCCATTTGCGTCGAGTTGGATTGATTGTACAGACGACTTGTTGTTGCTGTCGTACGTGTACAAATATGGATGGTCACCCGTAATCCCAAAATAATGGCATGATTTTTTGTCTTTGATGGAGTTTCGTTCCGCTTCTGTCTTAAATAATGGAGAGGTTTTGATTTCACTCATAAGGCGATTGCGAAATTCCAACACCGATTGTTTACTCTCTGTTCTTGTTGCTGTAGGTTGTGTTTGAACAGGTTTTTTATATGGACGGAATTCTTTGCCAATCTTACTTTCTTTAAGGGATTCTAAGTCATTAAAAGATTTGCCTTCAGATAGTAAATTGCCATCCGGATCTTGTCCGATTGTAAATTCTGCACTTTGTATGCCTTGGCCATTGTGCCACTGTAATTTATAGTTTCCTCTCTGTCCACTATCGATAATGAGGTAATCACCACTCTTTGCATTGCTGGTAAATGATGCCAGCAAGTCTTTTCGATGTCCGGGATCATCATCAATAGCTTGATCCTTTTTGTTGATACTATCGAGGACTTTCGATGCATCCACAAGGGCCTTTCCTAATTTCAGGTCCGATGCTTTCAGAATAGCTGCTTCAAAACTTGACTCCTTGACTATTTGTGAAAGGTCTATGTTTAATGGAAGATGAACGGTTTTATTGTTGTCATCGATGTAGCTGACATAGGGAGTAAGGCCATTTGGTCCTTCGTCAACACATAAGGTGTACATTTTTGGTGATGATTTTAAAATGTCGTATCCATAGTAGGGTGCAAACGCCCCTTCAGCGCCCATTTGCCCTCTAGGAACAAACCCATGACATTTTTCAAATTTTTCAATAAAATTATGCTTAATCTTTTGCGCTTTGGTGGTTTCAGAGGTTTCACGTTGATCGAGGAGTGTGACTCCTAGTTGTGATAAGGCTTCATCAAGGGTAGGGAACGCTTTTGTTTCTCCTGGAATAGAGAAGCCCTGACCGGTAACAGTTATCGTTTTTGTGGCTAGCTCCTTGTCCCAATAGGTCAATATGAACGAATTTGTGTTGGGTTTTTGGGCGAGTAGACCTTTGTTGTCTACCTGAGTGCCAAGAGAGGTATGATACATCTTTATCGCCTCCTCTTGGTCAGTAGAGGCATTGACGAGCGGATAGCCCATTTCTTCTACTTTCGCTTTGAGCTGATCTTTGTTCTCATTGATTGCTGCTGTGGTTGTAGAGAGATTTTTTAATGAAGGTACAGCTTTATCATTTAGTGCTTTATCTTTGAATTCATCGATATTTTTAAACGTCGCTGCAGGCTTTTCTTCACCCTGTTTTGTCATGTCCACTTTGCCACTAGGATGGATGAAAATATCGTACGTTTCAGGATAATAGTCAGGCCGAAGGGACATGGTGTGATATGGATATTTAGTGAATGTAAGTCCATTAGTCCCTTGGGAGAGAGTAAAGCAGTTCCAAACAGTTTTGTGTATGCCCTTGTCTAACCTATCAATCCTCTGCTTATCATGGACATTGTCCTCTGTTTCTATAAAATCTACGACAGAAGCGAGTAATTTTTTATTGTCTGCAAAGCGAGGAACTTTGAATGAGCTCTCCAAAAATGCAAGTAACTCGCCCTCGCCACCGAGCAAATTTGTAACATCATATTTTTTAATTGTATTGTCTTTGCGCACCGAAGCAGTTAGGCTGTTTGTCGTTTTATCCCGTTCCAGGATGAAGCAGTCAAAAGGTGCATTGGCAAATTCAGTAGCCTCTTGCGGAGATGAAACGTAGGAATCATAGACATTATTTCCTAAGCATTTTCTATTTTTGAATGCCTCAAAGCTATGAAATATTTTCCCATCTTCGGCCTTTATTTTCCCATCTTCCAAGACAGTAAATGTCTGCTCAGAAAGAGTTTTTTGTTTTTCTGCTGAAGTAAGTCCGATGGCATCGGTAGTGTACGCCTTGAGCCCCGAAACAAGCGCGCTTGGAAGAGCCTTTACCTTCTCCATCAATGTTTGAGGAGGATTTTGGGAGTTTGTGACTAACTTGAAACTTCCTACACCCTTTTCTGGCTGTGGTATCAATAGAAATGGAGTTGGTTCATGTAATACGTATTCATTACCAACCCATTCATAGTCATCTGGCTTTGGAGCGGAGGGCGAGAAGAGGTTTTCTAGCTCAGATTCAGAGACATTGCTCAGAGGCTCGCTGAGCGTTTTTAGTGTGTTTATCACATTGATTTGCTTTTGACGAGATTCAAGAGAGGTGAAATGGGGGATTTCAAAAGTAACCTCCCGCTCTTGTGGCTCTATAGAGATGAGCTCGCTTACTAAATCGGCAAGTGTTGTATATCTCAGTTCCTCATGTACAAATTTATCGCCATCAAGGGTGTATTCTGTTTCTTCTACTTGCCCATCTCGATTCATGTACTGAATTTTATTTTCATTTTTGACCTTATAAAACAGGCCTGGATCTGCGCCTTCAATAAGAGATTCCTTAGTTTCTATAATGGATTGTTCCATAACCTCCTCTACCTTT
>JAFEGS010000119.1 GCA_018239705.1 Verrucomicrobiota bacterium
AGAGACCTTCGAGGCGGCGAGAAGAGCTGGGAGTGGGTCAAGAAGGGTGTACCTCTACGCATTGAGGTGGGACCTCGCGATATCGATGGGAAAACCTGCGTCATCTCCAGGCGAGATGAGTCATCTAGCAAGATGACAGCTTCGTTTACCGATCTTGGACAGCAGATACCGGAGCTTCTCGAGACAGTGCAGCAGAACTACTTTGCCCAGGCGCTTGCGATGCAAAAGGCCTATACCCGTACCGATATCACAACATTTGATCAGCTCAAGGCCTATTTTACGCCAAAAAATAGTGATAAACCGGAGATCCATGGCGGCTTTGTGCTTGCTAAATGGTGTGGTGATCGAGAAACTGAGGAGCTTCTGACAGAGCTGAAGGTCAGCATTCGCTGCCTTCCGCTGCAGCAGAGCGGCACTACAGGGACTTGCGTGCTCACCGGCAAACCGGCTACACTTGATGCCATCTTTGCGAAGTCGTACTAATGACACAAACGACCAAAACGACAAAGGCAACAAGTCGGTGTCGCTTACGTCGTTTAAGTCGTTATGGTCGTTGGTGTCGTTAAGGTCGTTTGTCATTATTGTCGTTTTTTATTTTAGCTCGTCTCCTCTTTAATAATATCGCTCTCATTCTCTGTCCATTATTTTGACCATCCCCCCCTTTTTTTTGTAAAATAAAGTTTTAATTTTAATTCGATATTGTGTATATGGAAAATTAGTAGAAGTTATTTTTTTTCATGTGTCCATGACGGACGGGCACATAAGAAATAGGTTATTTTTAAATTTTAGAGAGGAGTAAGGTCATGACAGTCGGAGAAAAGGGAGTACAATTTATCTATCAAGATGTAGATGCCATAATGGGGTTTAAAGGAGAAGGCCAGTATAAGGGGGGAGTAAAATCTCGTGAACTTGATAAATTAAAAGGTCTAGAATACGTTTGTGCTAAGCTGTTTTGTGCTGAAAAGAAGGTGGGGGAAACGACATTTGTTGTTGGCAAAAATAGTATGGCAAAATTTGAGGGTAGAGTCAAAGAATTTGCGCTTAAACATCAATTAATTGACGCTAAAAAGGGATTCAATTTGGATCAGGCTGTGTTGGCTATAAAGGCCTTTGGAAAGGAAATAGATAAGATACCAGGTGAAGTAAAACAAAAAGAAATCCAGAAATTACAAGGGGCGATTAGCAAGGAAACAAAAGAAATTACAGTTTCTAAAAATAATGTAGATCAATTCCTTAATACAATTGGATTGGATCCGGGGCTTAGAGAGAAATTGATGAGCAATTTTAAGTCAAAAAAAGAGGATGAATATACCTTTAGTAGAGATACATTTCTTAAAGAGTTGACCAAGATAGAGCATAAGCTTCCTCCAAAACCCTCAGACAAGATTCCACAGCATTTAAAACAGGTAAGTCAAGAAATACTCACCTTTTTGCATGAAGGAATGAAAGATGAAAGTAAGGTTGATAATGCGGTGAACAATCTAATTGGGGTGCAATCAACCACAACCACAACTACTACAACCACCACAACGGCTACCTCAGAAATGAAACAGCTAAAAGTAAAAGCTGACAGTCTATATGAGGCCGTTGACCAGGATATTAACCGATGGAATAGCGGCGGGGTTCCTCACTACGATAATCTATTGAAGGGGTTACAGGAGAGGAAAACAGAAACAAATCGTCATCTAACAGAGATACAACATAAAGGTGGAGCAGAGGTAGAGGAGATCAGAAACACTCTTAATCTTTGCCTAACAAATATTACATCTCTTGAAGATGCCGTACGTGATGAAATGGATCGAGCAAGCAAGGCCATTGTCACAGTTACCACAACAACAGTATCCTCACAATCCCCTGTTAAGCCAACAGTGCAGCACCCTGTTGAGGGCGGGCTGGGAACGGCGCTTCCGACAGGCCATATTTTAATGAGTACTACAATTTTTGATGAACTTAAGAGTGCTTTTACATTTCCTGGAAATACTTTTGAGTTTATCAAGCAGAGTATTAAAGAACATTGCAAAGGTCAAGAAAAACCAATGAATGAGAGTAAAATACTCAAGCATTTTTTTGATAACAATGTTGCTTCTTTGACATCATTACCAAAAAACCTAAGTGCGACGGCTAGTTATCTTGCTGGTGAATATTCTAGATATTCACACAGTGAGATCAATTTAGACGAAAGAACAGTATCAATGAATAAAAATGCTTTTGATGATTTTGCATCTAAAGTTAAGTTAGGTAAAAGAGAAGCAGCTGATATTTGGAAGAATATATCTAATAAACAGCCATCAATTAGTGATATGCCAATAAAATCACTTAAACAGCAATGTATTCTTAAAGGTGTGAGTAAAGAAGAGTTTCAGAAAGCTCTATATGGCAATGTTGTGGTGAGACCACTTAAACATGCTCCAACAGGAACAATAACGGTTGATCAGCACAAGCTTATCTCATGGTCTAAAGAGCCTGAAGCAGTTCCAGAGGGGACTTTCGTTATTGCAATGCATACACTACCACCTCTTCTCGAAGCGCAGCCGGGATTCCACCAACACGATTCAGGATTGCAAGGTATAAGTAGGGATTTCAAGGTTCTTCCTGATATGACAATCATGCTTACACGTGAGAATTTACAAGCGCTCTTACGAGATCTTAAAGGAGGACAAGCAACTGCACCTAGAGCGGAAGCGCAGCTCCTCGCTATATGTGATCGAGCTCATGAGGAGGAACCAGTTGCACAGGTGCAGCAAGCAGTGGTAGAGGAAATGGAGGAATTGTCATATACACGACCTGAGTGGGTAACAACAGATGTGCTGCCCCCAGATGCTGATCCTACAGCGCCAGAAAATCAGGATGCAGCAATGTATGGAGGTACACTTAAAGAATTAAACGCAGGAAACCTCTCCTCTATCAAGGGAGATCAAAAGAAACTGCACGCATTAGCATATGGTCTTAATCTCAAATATGAGACAAAAGCGAGTCAAAGTGATAAGGTGAAATCGCAAGAGCTGTGGAATAACATTCAGCAGCTTTCTTTATTCGACAAGTACTTATTATGGGAAATTATCAAGGGAAAGAGGATCGATATTGCTAAAGGCAAAGTAGGGACACTCGAAAAAGAGATCGTGAATGCTTTGAAGGAGAGCTTTAAATCAGATAACGCGGAATGCAAAGCATTCAGAACATATCTCACTACCCTGATCGAGAATTCAGTTGGTACAGCGAGAACAAATCTGCAAGTCTTGAGCAGAGCATTAAAATAATACGTTGTATATCTTGCAGGATCTTGAAAATGAGCGGCCAAAATTTTGGCCGCTTTTTTATTATCGAACAAAGATCCAGTGGCCTTTAACAGGCGGGGTGTCGCGCGGCTCGCGCACCACGGACGCATTGACCTCGGCAATTCGCTGCTCGAGTGCAGCTTCTATCTGGTAGCGCTGGTCCTGGAGATACTCAAAGGTCTCTTTTGAGTGCTGTTTGGGGTCTGAGAGAAGCTCATCTATTTGGTGAGGTGAGGTGCGTAAAGCTTCGAAAAACTCCTGGCTCTCCTTTTCCATCTGCAGCATATAGGCATCGATTTTTTTCAGCTGTTCCTCTAGATCCTCTTCTTGCTTCTCTTTCTCTTCCATAGAGCACCTCAATTATTTTATATCACAATGATCTAGTAAATAATTATTTTTTACAAGTGAAAAATAAAGTATTATTGCGAAAAGCTTTGGTAGTTATCTACGACCTGCTGCCAGGCGGCTGCAGTTCTTGCTTCGCGCTGCTGCTGTTTATCTTGTAGAAGGTGGCAGTCTCCGAGATGGGCCATATCGAGCTTAGGACCAAAAAAGAGATGTGCCGGGGAAAAGGAGGTAGATCTATTTTCACCGATAGCGACGAGGATCTGGTCCGGAGGTGGGAGGAGCTTGTAGGTGGAGAGGGCAAGGGTGTGGAAATGGGTAGGTTGAGAGGATTTTCTTGCCAGGAGGTAGAACATCTCAACGCTTTGGGGATCAAATGGGGCAACGCTTGCAATACCGAGTCCATTTGCTCGGTCTCGTCCACCGCTTGGGGCGATGTAGATACATTTGCCTCCCTCGTTTAGGAGCTCGCCCAGTTTTTTAATGACCGATACGTTGTGCTGGAGCTTTTCTGCCTTCGTTTCGGGGGGATTTTCGACATGGCGTTTAGAGTAGATGCAGAGGAGGTTTCTACCGAGGCTCAAAGGCACTGCAAGAGGGTCGGTGGTAACTCGGTGTCCTGCCACAAAGATCATCTCTTGGGCGAGCTCCGGGTAGCTCTTTTCGATGAGCAGGCTGATGATTTGCGGATCGATTTCTGTCTGGTGGTTAGAGAGGAGGATCACATTTTCTTTTTTGGAAATGGCATCCTGGATTGACTTGAGGTTATTCTCGCCAAGCACCTTTGAACGGGAAAAATCGATCAGATCGCGTATGAAGTCAAGGCCAAGCTGGTAGTAATCGAATGGAGACCGCTCTGCTTGATGGTAGGGAGCAAAGTGATAGGGGTTTCGAAGCTGCCTTGCAACACAGATAAGAAACGTCGTGAAGGTGTCTAAGGAGGGACTCTTTCCTTGACTTGCAAGGGCCTTTTCGTAGCTTGTAGCAAATGGCA
>JAFEGS010000011.1 GCA_018239705.1 Verrucomicrobiota bacterium
TTCAATTGTATTTTTTATTTTACACAAAATGAACATCTGCTATCTATCCAAGTAACTCTAAGTAGGAGATGCTATGGACTATCAACTAGCAGGAAAACTGGCCCTCGTCACAGGATCTACAAAAGGCATTGGCCGTGCCGCAATCGAGCAGCTCCACCAAGAGGGAGCCACAGTCATTATCCACGGCAGGTCCCTCTCTCAAGCCTCTGAACTCGCATCAGCACTTGGAAAAAATGCCCATGCAGTAGCTACAGACCTCTCCCATCAAGAAGGCGTCGACTCACTCATCGCCCAGGTCAAAAAAATTGGAGCGCCCGACATTTTGATAAACAATGCCGGTATCTATGAGCCTAAAGAATTTTTCGATATTCCCGATAGCGAATGGCTTCGCTTTTTCGAGATAAATGTACTTTCAGGAGTACGCCTCAGCAGGGCCTTTCTTCCTGGCATGCTGCAGCGCAATTGGGGAAGGATTATCTTTATTTCCAGCGAATCTGCCGTAAACCCACCCGTCGAAATGATCCACTACGGCATGACAAAAACAGCGCAATTGTCTATTTCACGCGGCTTATCTGAGCTAACCAAAGGCACAAACGTCACGGTGAATGCCATTTTGCCAGGCCCCACCATGTCTGAAGGCGTCAGCCAATTTGTAGACCAGATGAGCGAAAAGAGTGGAAAATCGAGAAAAGAGTTTAAAGAGCAGGAATTTATTAACTCCATACGGCCAACTTCCCTTTTGCAGCGATTTGCCAGCTCCGAGGAAGTTGCCCATATGATCACCTACATCGCAAGTCCCCTCTCAGTTGCCACAAACGGGGCCAGCCTTCGGGTCGATGGCGGCGTGATCAAGTTCATCATTTAGCTATTTGCCTTTGAGACAATTTCCAAAAAAACCATTTGTTGAAAACCTCCCTGTATGCTATGCAGACGTCTATATTTTGGAGGTTTAAAATGAAAGTTCGCTTACAGTGCTATACAAAGTTGGTTTTTTCTCTTTTTGTCTTCTTCTTTTATGCACATTCGCCTCTTCACTGCGCTGTAAGCATCACGCTTACGGAACAGCAGTTTTGCGATCTGGAGCTTCTACAGAATAAGGGATTTGCCCCACTAGAGGGCTTTATGAACAGTAAAGACTACAACCGGGTTGTCTCTGAGATGAGACTGGCCGATGGTACTGTCTGGCCGATGCCCATTGTGCTAGATATCAGCGCCAAAACAAAGCAGGATCTTGACGATAAGCACGATACAGAGCTGACGCTATGCGATATGGGATATACCAAAATCGTGGCATTTCAGACACGAAATCCGATGCACCGCGCCCACGTTGAGCTGACACAGCGCTCGGCGAGCCAGGTAGGCGCACACCTTCTCCTGCATCCAGTTGTGGGAAGAACAAAGCCGGGCGATGTCGACTATTTCACCAGAGTGAAATGCTACCAAAATCTTCTCAAATACTATCCTGAAGAGTCTACAACCTTAAGTCTACTCCCTATTGCCATGAGAATGGCCGGCCCAAGAGAGGCGCTGTGGCATGCAATCATCCGTAAAAACTATGGCTGCACCCACTTTATTGTTGGTCGAGACCATGCAGGCCCAGGCAAAGACAGAAATGGAGTCGATTTTTACGATCCCTATGCTGCACAGGAGCTTGTCAAAGCCTATGCGAAAGAAGTTGGCATTGAGATGGTCCCCTTTAAAGAGATGGTCTATGTCAAAGAAGATGACAACTACCAGCCAATTGATACTGTCGACCCATCAAAAACTATCCTGAACATATCGGGAACACAGCTTCGAAAAATGCTCCGAAATGGAGAAGACATCCCCTCCTGGTTTACCTACCCTGAAGTGATGGTAGAGCTGAAAAAGTCGTTTCCTCCAAGAAACAAGCAGGGCTTCACACTCTTCTTTACAGGACTCTCTGGAGCCGGTAAGTCGACAATAGCAAATAACCTCGTATCAAGGCTCATGGAAATGCAAGATAGACCGGTTACGTTGCTTGATGGCGATATCATCAGGAAAAACCTGTCGAGCGAATTGGGCTTTTCCAAAGAGCACCGCTCTCTCAATGTTCGTAGAGTTGGATTTGTCGCGAGTGAGATCACAAAAAATCATGGAGCTGCTGTGTGCGTCTTGATTGCCCCTTATGAGAGCGATCGCAAGGCAAATAAAGAGCTGATCAGCTCGCAGGGAAATTATATCGAGGTCTATATCAGCACGCCACTATCAGAGTGCGAAACGAGAGATCCAAAAGGGCTTTACCATCTGGCAAGACAAGGGAAGTTGAAGTCCTTCACAGGCATCGACGATCCGTACGAACCACCTGTTAATCCCGATATTGAAATTGACACCTCAAAGCACTCCGTTGGTGAGGAAGTCGATATCATTATCAATTACCTCATTAAGGAAGGGTACCTCACTTAACAATAATTGAGGACACCTCCAGTATCCTCGAAAAAAGGAGATTATTATGAAATTTAAAGCTTTAATTTTGTCTTGTCTTGCCGTTTGTACTACCTATTCTTGCCCAGCCATTTTTGTGCCTACGCGAGGAGATCTCGCTCAATACAATGGAAATTCAGAGTACGTGATGGTAGCAAGCACGGGAAGGTCCGGTAGCACCATGCTCACAGACCGCCTGTGTAAATATCTGCCGGAACAGTACGTTCTGAAATCGCACCTACTCCCCCCAAGTAAAGCATACAAAGGGAAGATCCTTTTCGTTTTTTCAAGTCCAGATCAGACCGCTGAGTCTACTTTGTACATGGCTCTTCACGTAAAGAATTTCGGTGTCCACCACTTCGCCAATGTCGAGACCTCGAGTATCGCATGGCGTAGAAACCCCTCAATGATCACAAATCCAGATGCCAAACATAACCTTTTCACCTTTGATGCTTTGGGACTTGAAAGACATTTACAGGTGTGGCTACACACCGGTGTAGTGCCGGCTAGCGTTGATGAAGCGCAGATTTTAGCTCTCAAGTATGAAAATCTGTGGGATGAAGAGACGGTAGAGGCTATCCGATCATTCCTCAAAATTCCGGAATTTACATTGCCCGAATGGAGGCCACGAGGCCATCAAGATCTCACTGAAAAAGAGATTGAACTGCGAAAGGCCCATAATGTAGGCACCGAAGAGGAACCTATTTACAGAGCGTACGATAAAGCAAGAGCGCTCTGGGAGCAGGCTCCTGCCTTCGAATTTTTCAAAATTAAGTAGTACTAAGCTTCGGCAGCACATCCTGGAGCATTTTGACCCTGACGTCAAAGGTATGCTCTCTACGGATCACCTCATGTGCTGCCTCTATATCGATAAGCCTCTCCTCCTCGTTTGCAAATGCGCCAGCGAGGAGTTCATTTGCCTGAGCATA
This sequence comes from Verrucomicrobiota bacterium, assembly GCA_018239705.1. Taxonomy (GTDB): domain Bacteria; phylum Chlamydiota; class Chlamydiia; order Chlamydiales; family FEN-1388; genus SZAS-6. Next base: position 3,372 of record JAFEGS010000011.1, read on the forward strand.
ATTTGGTAATTGTATGTTAAGAAGCGCCTTTGGGTGATGAAAGGTATTTGCCAAAAACACATTGTTATTGCTCAGCACGCTCGCTCCTTGCGATAGCCCCATAAGCAGGCGTTCATGAAGGCCTCTCTTAATCGTAGGCATGCTGTTGAGGACAGCACGAGTGCGTAGGAAAATATCTGGCAGCGCTTCATAGGCCACCTCATCGTGAAAATAGAGCCCTTTTTTGCCCTTAAGTGCCTTTTCCCACTTTGCACGCTCCGGTTGATCGCCAAAAATATGGACATCGTAGCCATCAATTGCTTGGATGAATCGAACACGGTCAACCCCTCTGATATACATCTCAAGCCAGTTGATCATCGTAAAAGCGGGAATTTCCTTATCTCGAATCTCATCTGCAAAAAAGCCATGCTTTTCCATCTCCGTTACAAAGAGCTGAAGATGAGTGAGGTTATCACTTGCCAGCACCTGCTCTGCCATATCGAAAAGTGTGTCTTGAGCTCTTTTTGAGAGCAGCTCCTTCCAGCCCTCGCGAATGGGCTCAGGATCGCAGTATGAGCCGCACATTACAACGTCCAAATCGCGCTTTACGCTCATCTGAGAAACACTTTTAAGCTGCTTTTGGCAGATAGCATGGGGAAAGAAAAAGACATTTTTTTGACCGCACTGCCTGTAAAAACCGCACGAATCGAGCTCTACAAAACCTGCAATGGCATTCTTAGACTCAAGAATCTCCGGATAATGGGTAGCACAATCGACGATGAGCGCAACGTGCGGTATGCCTAGCTGCTCAAAGGACATATGCTGCGGCACTACGTTGAAACCGATCGTGTAGTCGGGCATATCTTTTGCAAAAAATGAGAGAATATGTCCCTCGCTTTGCGTGAGGATATCAAATGTTCGCGAAGCGATCTTGGCTCGCCTGAATGCCTCCTGCAACCCCTTTGTGAAGGCTGCGAGGACTCCATATTTGCTCTTTGTATTTTTAAAAACATCAATTCTTTTCAAGTTGCACCTACATAAGATGAAAAAGTGTTGGAATAAATGGAGCCCTTTTGCTAAAGTGGTGGGCATTATCGGAGCATAGCGCAGCTTGGCTAGCGCGGCTGCTTTGGGAGCAGTAGGTCGGGGGTTCAAATCCCTCTGCTCCGATAGGGTAATCTGGTAGCGGCAGTTGAAAGACTGCCGCCCAAGCCTTTCTTAGAGGTTAATTGGGTATACATTATTTCTTCTGGGACCCTGCACCTTCCGCCTTCACCATCCCGATCATCGACCACCCAATCCGCTGGTACAGCATCTGCTTTGCTTTGGGCTTTCTAGGAGCCTATCTCATTTTTAGAAAACTTGTCTACAGCTATCTACATGGCTCAGACAAAACCACCCTGACACGCTACATCGACAAACTCTCATGGTACCTCTTTGTTGGGCTTATCGTAGGAGCCAGGCTCGGACATGTCTTTTTTTACGACTGGCCCTACTACAAGGCACATCCGGCAAAAATCGTCGCTGTGTGGGAAGGAGGGCTGGCAAGTCATGGTGCAGCTATAGGCGTCCTTATCGCCTTGCTCCTCTTCTGGAGAAGACATAAGAGCGATATTCCCAGCCTTTCATTAAAAAAACTTCTTGATTTTCTCTCTATTGGCGCTGCCTTTGCAGCCGGCTGCATCAGAATAGGCAATTTTTTCAACCAGGAGATCCTCGGCACCTACACAACAGCGTGGACTGCAGTCTGGTTTGGCCATCCGGCTGAAGCTTGGGCCAAAATGCCCTGCCATCCCGTACAGCTCTATGAAGCAGCCTTCTATTTTTCTCTCTGCATTGTACTGCTTATCATAAACAAAATACGCAGTGCTAAAGATGGCTTTCTTGCCGGTCTCTTTTTTGTGACGCTTTTCACCTTTCGCTTTTTTATCGAGCAGATCAAACTGCCTCAAACAGCAACAGATGCCACCGGCCTTCACATGGGCCAGTGGCTGAGCGTCCCCTTTATTATTCTAGGCCTTTGCCTGCTCTTTAACCAGCTGGGTATAGACCGTATCATAAAAAGAAAATGATTTCCCATTTGCATGGATCACGTAAGGAGTAGAATTGGTCGGAAGGCAGCGCACCACGCCACTTTCGAGATCGATAACTACTTCACTATCCTCTACCATAAACAGGGGCAAAAACAGCTCACACGTGTAGTCGAATGTAAAAAACTTCGGTCCTTTGATGAACTGCTTACTGATCTGGCCCTGGTCGCTTGCATTTTTGTTAATGGGAGCAAGCGCCTCCAGCCATTCCTTGAGGACTTTAACGTAGCCTATGAAGCTTCCGCTATTGGGATATTTGAACGCAGTTGGACTCTCAGGAAACTCAGGAGCCAGCCATTCAAACGGAAAGCAGTTTTTCTCAGCTGACATGATAAATGGGGAGTTCATTTGTAAAAATTTATCCAAAATTACCTCTTTATCGCCCACGATCAGCACATCAAAGGCATCCACAAACATCACAATATCGTCATCAGGAAGATCCTGCAGGTATTCTTTTAAGCGAACAAGTTTTGTCCCATTCTTCCAATAGGGACGATTCATTCCAACAACATCGAGATCGATCTGATGCTGCTTGCACGAATGCACAAGCTTCTGAAGGTTTTCACCATCACGAGAAGCAACTGTACAGACATGAAACCGATCCACCAGGGTAGCTGCGTCAGCATTCAAGCAAGCGCTTGCGATAATAAAGCAGAGCAAAGTCACGATTTTTTTCATTTAGGTACCCTCAAAAGTTTGCGTGTTACTGATTGCAGAGAAATTTTTACCTCTCTTTCTAAGTCTGAGAGGGTAACAGTCATATCGCTATTACCCCCCTTTTCATTCTTGCATCTCAAGTAGGTATGATGCAGTTTGAGCTGCTGGCTTATTGCCCAAAAGCAGAAGGTCCAGGACCAGACCCGTCTCGGTGATAGCTCTATAATGTGCGCTTTGGGGTTGCAAAAAACGATATTGGTAAGCCCTGCTCCGTGCGGAGCGACAATAAGCTCTGCAGAGGCAAACAGCTTCGCCTGCTCAACGACGCTCATATTTTCCAGGAGAGGAAACTCAAACCCATAAGGCTCGAGCATCTTCACAAGCTCCTCTTCATTCAGCACGCGTCTTCCCCGAGCATTTTTTCTGGAGATATAAATGCGTCTCCCCGTCTGCTTCGGCGCTTCAAGTAAAAATTTTTTTCGCAAAAATTGGATGCTACTCATCGGGGCGCAGAGCATAAAGTCTGCTTTTTCTGTCCTTTCAGGCATAGAGACTATCGTGGGGACAATTAATGTCTTGGCCTGAATGTGTAGATCCTCTTTAGCTGGGATAATTCTCTCCGGCCCAATTCCGAGGATTGCAAGGGTCTCCTCTCGAAATGGTTCCTCTGGGTAGACGGTATGGTAAAAATCGGGCTTTATACCGGCCTCTTCTATCAGGCCAATTCGCGGTAGCACATCGATCATCCAGTGGTAGTAATTTTTGGTGGCAAGCGCCCCAATTTCGGCCACTACTGCATCGTAGTAGACCGGAGGAGGCAAAAAGGGAGATCCTAAAAGGCGATGTTTGTGAGGCTCTACGTGCCATTGGTAGCTTGCATCCATTAACAGCATGTTGTCTTGCGTGATTGCAACGCCATCTATCCCTAAGCATCTACCTTGAGGAATGGCCAGCACGCGCGACTTTGGCCATGGCTTGGGGACATCTTTCGTTACAGGATTGGGGTTGAATGGAAAGGGTCTGTTGTCTCTTTCAAGTTTGAGGTCAGAGGGATGCCTTATGGCGTGCTCTTTCGCAGAAATAGCTATTTTTGGAGGAGGTTCATTCCCAAAAAGGGAGGCAAGAGAAACGAAGGAAAGAAAAAAGGGATACCCTGTACGGAACATGTAGCTTGAGTCCTATTTGCATTTTTAAGCGCAAAATAGCAAACAAAGCTGCAACTTTACAACTTAATTTTGACATTGAGATCTAAAGACGATGTGTGAGTTTTTCTCTCTGTGATCTCTGTGGGCTCTGTGGTGGTAAAATTTTAATCACCACAGAGCCCACAGAGATCACAGAGAGAAAGAAGCTCCTCATTGCCTCCCACTCATAAGGCGCGCAATGCGCTCTTCAAGCGGCGGGTGAGAGGCAAAAAGACGAAACAGCACCGACTTCGTATCAGAAATCTTCATCGCCTGAAATGCCGGCTGCTCAGCCTTCGGATCGCGAATAGCAACTACGCGTTCAAGGGCCTGTAGAGCCCCTACCATCTTGTCTCTTCCCACCAAACGAGCTCCACCTGCATCTGCACGAAACTCCCTGAAGCGAGAAAAGGCCGCTACCACCATACTTCCCAGAATCATAAAACAGATCTCGAAGACAAAGACAAGCATCGTATACATAAATGGAGAGCCAATACCTTCATCATCGCGCTGTTTGCCAAGGCGCATCACCGCATAGGCAAGCACGCGAGCAAAAAACATCACAAATGCGTTTACAACGCCCTGCAGCAAGGTCATCGTCACCATATCGCCATTTGCAACGTGCGATACCTCATGCGCAAGAACAGCCTGCACCTCATCTGTGTTCATGCGGTTGAGCAGCCCGGACGAAACTGCAACGAGCGCTCTTGAACGAGTAGGGCCAGTCGCAAATGCATTGACCTCTGATGATTGATAGATCCCAACCTCCGGCATATTTGGCAGTCCTGCGTTTCGCGCGAGGTCGTGTACCAGATTTATAAGCTTACTCTCTTGAGAGTTAGCAGTTTGCGGATCGATAACCACAACACCCATCATCCATTTGGCCATTATGCGCGATAGGCCTAGCGAGATAAAGGCACCGGCTATACCCCACACCAGGCAAAAAGCCATGAGCGATTGATAGTCTATTCCATTTTGCGCAAGATAGGGCTGAATGTGAAGAAGGTTGAGGATAAGTGAAATAGTCACAATCACTAAGGCATTGACTGCTAAGAAAAGCACAATTCGTCTTACCATTGTTCCCATAATTTTTCCTTTGGTTATTTTGTTTCAGTATACCTATAAATTTGGATTTCGCATAGAATGGATCTCCGAAATCTGGTGAATTATGAAAACTAAGCACAGTGACTCAGCTCTAGCAGGCTATTCTCATGGCCTTGAAAAGGTATATGCCTTTGAAACAGTTGATCCTCGCACTGTCCGGACGCTCTCGGTCGAGACTGCAGCGGAGCCACAAGCTGCGCCAAAACAGGCTGAGACTACTGCGGTACATACCCCTGCAAAGGAGGAGCAGCTTCTCTTCTCTTTTGTCGCGCATCTGCCCTCTCTTCGGCTCCAAGAGCCTATCGAGGTCCTCGGGCTCACTCCCTTTGCACAAAAAGGACTGCTCTCTCTCAACAAAAAAACTGTCCAAGAGGCCCTGGAACTTATCAGGAGCAATCAGCGCACCCATAAAGGCCTTGGACAAGGGCATATCGAAGAGATTCAGACAAAAATTGCGGCCTATCTTCACGACCATACAGACAATAAGCCTTCCATTGATTTTAAGGCCCTTTGCCGCATTCTCTGCCACGATCTTGATTCGAAAGAGCGCTATATTGTGCTCTCGAGCTGTAGCCTTCAGTCTCTTACCACCATCTCTGCTGCAGAGACTGCAGAAATTGAGCGCTGGACGCGAAAAGAGCGCCTGCGCTGCCTCTCCGCAGCTATCACAAGCTGCCAGACAAAGCATGCCGATTTCCTTAAAGCTATTCTCAAACAGATCTCTGAAGCCTATCTCATTTCATGGGTGCAGCAAAGACACGGCTTTACAACGAGAGCAGAGCTACTGCAGTGTATGCAAGGCCTTTCAGGAGATCCACAGGCTGTGAAGGGCGCTATTCTCCTTCTTGAGCTACTTTGTAGTCCACAGACACTTTTTGACCGCGTACTCGACCCAATAGAGCCCAATGTCTATGCAGCAAACAGCAAGATAAAGGAAGATTTTCTCTATATCTGCAGGCAGGGAGCCTCCTACTTCTACCACCCGTTTGTTACCTATCCGCTTGAAATGCTTGTGCAGTTTATCAGGAAGGACCTCACGCGAAAATGGATTGGCTTAGAGGAAGGGTTTATAGAAAAGGTGCTTACAACTTCCTCTCGCTTCACCTACAGCAATCGGCAAATCTGTTTGGGGATTTCACCAAATTAAAGTACAATTGATGCGTTATCTACGGAAATAGGCATGGTTCAAATGATTATTATTTTATTCGGCCCGCCGGGGTCAGGCAAAGGCACTCAGGCAGTGCGGTTAAGTCAGTCCCTTGGCATTCCTCACATATCAACTGGGGATCTTTTCCGATTCAACGTGAGAAATAGAACGCCTCTCGGGCTAGAAGTAAAGAAATTTATTGATAACGGCATGCTCGTACCCGACTCTCTTGTACTCGACATGCTCTTTGATAGGCTCAAAGAGGGTGATTGCCAGCACGGCTTTCTGCTGGATGGCGTACCACGTACCATTGCCCAGGCCAAACAGCTCGACCGGTTTTTAGAAACGAAAGAGGGCTTTCGTCTGGTCCTTTTCCAATTGCTTTTATCTGATGAATCCATTGTACAGCGCATTACAGGCCGTCGCACCTGCCAGACTTGCGGCTCCATCTACCATATAGAAACCACCCCGCCAAAGCAGGCCGGAATTTGCGATCGCTGTCATGGACTACTCATACAGCGCACCGATGACTCCGCAGAAGTGGTCAGGGAGAGACTGCGCGCCTACCATGCCGAGACAAAACCGGTCGAAGAGTTTTATCTGCAAAAAGGTATCCTGCATCCTATTATTGGCTCAAAAAGCCCAGATGAAGTCTTTGAAGCCATGAAGGGCCTTGTTGCATAATTAGCTTCTGTATGATACATATGTCGATGGTATCTATTCACAGGAGATAATTTATGAAGTGCTCCGACGCTCGATTTCTGCCCGATTGCCAACCAGATCAGCCCTTCACTCTTATCATGGACGAGGACATTGCTCCCGAGACGATAGGAATATTTTTAGATAAGATCGCCGATCTCCAGCGCTCTATCACTACGATTGCAAAAGAACAAACTACTATAGCCATCCGGCTCCACCACCTCGTCTTTGAGAAGAAAGAGATCACCACAAAACATACACAATGGACACAAGAGCTCCAGAGTCTAGCCCTGCGAGTCACAACATGCGATCGCATACTTCGGCAAGAGCTGGAAAAATTACCTGCCTTCAGAAGCAATAGGATCATTGCTATGGGCTGGACAGACCTTTTCCGCATACAGCAGTCTCTGTACAGGTTAAATAAAAAAAACAAAGATTTACAGCTCTTCGCAAATTCACCTGTATACCGCAGTGCTCTTGAAGTATATAAAGACGTGGTGGCTCAATGCGAATCCTTAAAAGCAAAAGACCCCGCAGACCTTCTCGACAAGTTGCGAGATCTACTCACCTCTATCTCTGGGCCTATACTTGAACAGCAACAAGAAGCAAGCAACCTCAATGCGCTATTAAAGGAAAAAATCTCTCACCTGCACGATAACGCCCTGATGTTCCTTTACTACATCACCACCACCTGCAAAGAAATAGAGTGGCAATACTACGACCTCTCTCCGAAAGCCAAGCTCCTCTCAGACATCGTAGAACTTCAAAAGAGTATCTATGACGACAGCGATCCCACGATCCAGACACGTTGGATTGGACGCGATGACGAGATACCGGACAAGATTTCTACCCGCATAGAACAGTACAAAAAGATGCCGCTTGAAGAGGCTCGCTGCTTTAGAGAGAATAGGGAATGGTTCGTTTCCACGCGATACCCCAATACGTATAAACTGATTGAACAGCTGCAGGGGCATGCAAAGGTATTGCAGGCAATAGAAAGTGAGCTTGAAGAGATGCTCTCT
>JAFEGS010000120.1 GCA_018239705.1 Verrucomicrobiota bacterium
AAACGGGTTTTGATGATTTCCTACGTAACGAAAGTTTACTTTCAATTCATACGCTAATGATTTAAGGCGATTGTCAAACCTAACTTTGGCCATTTGACGTTCTTTTCTGTCGGTTAGAAAAAGTGTAACTTTACTGCCGATGCCACCCCCGATAACTGCAGCAACGATAGCAATGAATAAATCTGATATGAATGACGTATGATCCAAATCTTACCCCCAACATTATTATTATGAAAAAAAAGGCCCTTCAGAAGAAGGGCCTAAGTCTCCGGATGTAAGATTCGAACTTACGACCAACGGATTAACAGTCCGCTGCTCTACCACTGAGCTAATCCGGAATGGATTAAAAAGAAAGTGGCTATAGTCTACCTGTAGACGACAAATTTCGCAAGTCTTATATTCAGTTTTTCTCTGCTCGTCTTAAGTATCTGAACCTCATAACTTACCGCACGCTTTCGATAAACTTTGTAAATTCTGCCTGGTGCAGGTAGAAGTAGGCAGCAAAGCTCGCCACAACCAGACAGGCGAAAATAGCGATGAATATAAACATCTTTTTCATGATGTGGAGCTCCTTACAAAAAAGGGCTTACCCTGTAAGGGTAAGCCCTTTGATTATCATGGCTGGAATCTTAGTATTCCATAGGCGGCATTGCAGCGGCTTTTGCCTCTTGTGGGGCATCAGCAACCATAGCTTCTGTTGTCAAAAGCATTGCAGCGACGGAAACCGCATTTTCGATAGCGCAGCGAGCCACTTTTGTCGGATCAAGGATCCCTGACTGGATCATGTCGACAAATTTGTCTTCTCTTGCGTCGTAGCCATGATTCTCAGAAAGCCCTTCGACCTCCTGCTGGATAATGGCTCCTTCCTTATCTGCGTTCTCCGCAATCTGTCGCAGTGGTGCGCTGAGCGATTTCGCGATGATCTTCGCACCTGTTCGCTGGTCGCCTTCCAGTTTGTCTGCAAGCTTATTGACAGCGGCGATGCATCGTACAAAGGCCACTCCGCCACCGGGCAGGATGCCCTCTTCGATAGCAGCGGCTGTTGCATGCTGCGCATCGTCGACGCGGTCTTTCTTCTCTTTCATCTCGATTTCAGTAGCAGCACCAACTCGGATAACAGCAACGCCGCCGGCAAGTTTTGCCAGGCGCTCTTGCAGTTTTTCCTTGTCGTAGTCAGAGGTTGCCTCTTTAATCTGCTGCTTAATCTGCGCAATGCGAGCAGCGATCTCATTTTTGTTGCCGGCGCCTTCAACAAGCGTGGTATCTTCCTTTCTGATGATCGCTTTTTTCGCGCGGCCAAGCATATCGAGCGTGACGGTCTCAAGCTTAATGCCAAGCTCTTCGCTAATCAGCTGAGCGCCTGTCAAGACAGCGATGTCTTGCAGGATAGCCTTTCGGCGGTCGCCAAAGCCAGGAGCCTTCACGGCGCAAATTTTGAGTCCTGCACGAAGTCTATTGACAACGAGTGTTGCCAGTGCTTCGCCTTCGACATCTTCTGCGATGATAAGAAGGGGTTTTCCACTTTCTGCAACAGCTTGTAGAAGAGGGATAAACTCTTTAATGGCGGAAATTTTCTTCTCGTAGATCAAGATGTATGCATCTTCGAGGAGGCACTCTTGGGTCTCTGCATTGGGCATGAAGTAGGCGGAGAGGAATCCGCGGTCGAAGTTCATGCCCTCTACAACGTCGAGCGTTGTGGTAAAGCCTTTGCCCTCTTCAACGGTAATCGTTCCCTCTTTACCGACTCGCTCTATAGCTGACGCGATGATCTCGCCAATTTCAGAGTCGTTGTTAGCAGAGATGGTGGCCACTTGAGCGATCTCTTTTTTGTCTTTGATCTTCTTGGAGCGCTTAACGAGCTCTTCAACGACCACTTTGAGCGCCTGTTCCATGCCGCGCTTGAGGTCCATTGGGTTTGCACCTGCTGCTACGTTGCGAAGACCTTCGCTGTAGATAGCTTCTGCAAGGACTGTAGCGGTAGTTGTTCCGTCGCCGGCCTTGTCTGCAGTTTTGTTGGCTACTTCCTTCACCATCTGTGCGCCCATGTTCTCGAACTTATCTTCCAGTTCGATCTCCTTAGCAACAGTCACACCATCCTTTGTGATGTGTGGCGAGCCGTAGCTTTTGTCGATAATGACGTTGCGGCCTTTCGGTCCCAAGGTCACTTTTACCGCATTGGCAAGTAGCTGTACGCCCTTAAGGATCTTCTGTCTTGCATCTTCTTTGAATTTAATGTTTTTTGCTGCCATGTGGTCTATTCCTTTTGTAGCTACTGTTGGATAACTGCGATGATGTCGTCTGCGCGTACGATGACATACTCTTCATCATCGAGCTTCACTTCTTGGCCTGAGTATTTGTCCATCATCACGATGTCGCCTACTTTCACTGGCATAGGGGCCAGGTTGCCATTTTTATCTTTCTTCCCTGCGCCAACGGCAATGACCTCTGCGCTCTCTTGCTTTTTCTTTGCAGAGTCGGGGATGATGATCCCGCCTTTCAAATTTTCTTTTTGCTCAAGGCGACGCAGAAGAACGCGATTGCCCAATGGGCGAAGTTTAATGCTGGTTTGTACCTGTGTTTGCGTCATAGCTTTCCTCCTAAGTAACGTTTAATGACCTCTATTCTCTAGAGAAGTGAGATTTTTTGCAATGAATTTAGCACTTTAGCCCAGAGGGTGCTAAAGTTTTTTCGAGCTCTGTTACAAGCGTGTCAAATTTGTCGATTGTAGCAAGCACCGGTCCCGCTGTTCTCATGTCAACTCCTGCCTTGGCAAGCAGATCGAGTGGGTAGTCGCTGCTTCCAGATCGCAAAAATTCGAGATACTTCGTTTGGGGAGCTGTAGCATTATCGCCACATACTTTGTCTGAGAGAGCCAAGGCTGCTGAGATGCCTGTAGCGTACTGGTAGACGTAGAAGTTGTAATAGAAATGGGGGATGCGAGCCCATTCGATCCCGATCTCCTTATCAAGGACAACATCAGGGCCAAAGTAGTCCTGGTTGAGCTTTATAAAGGTCTCTGTGAAAAACTGCGGTGTGAGCGGGATGCGCTTTTCAGCTGCTTCGTGGATGGCAAGCTCAAACTCAGCAAACATCGTCTGCCTGAAGAGCGTACCGCGAATATCTTCGATTTTCTCATTAATAAGGAAGGCTCTCTCTTCTGCTGACTGCACTCGTGTGAGGAGTGTCTTCAGGAGAAGCTCTTCATTAAAGGTAGAGGCCACTTCGGCGACAAAGATCGTATAGTCTGAGTAGTGATAGGGCTGGGTTTGCCTGCTGTAGTAGCTGTGCATGCTGTGGCCAACCTCATGAGCCAGTGTGAAGACATCTCGCAGGATGCCTTTGAAGTTCATAAGGATATAGGGCATGCTGTCGTAGCAGCCGCTAGAGTAGGCGCCGGAGCGTTTATTGAGGTTTTCATAGCGGTCAACCCATCTTCCCGACTTAAGTCCGTGGTGCAGCAGAGAGACATACTCACTTCCAAGCGGTCTTACCGACTCGATGACCAGCTCTTCAGCCTCTTCGTAGCTGAATTTCATGTCCACAGATGGGACAAGGGGGACATAGAGGTCGTACAGGTGGAGCTCATCAAGCCCTAAAATCTGCTTTCGGAGGTTCATGTAGCGGTGGAGGACTCCCAATTTACTTCGCACTGCTTCGATGAGCGAGCGGTATACTGAGGTCTCTATATTTTTTGGATAGAGAGCAGCTTCCAGGCAGGAGCCGAAGCGGTGCGCCTTTGCATCGAAGAGATGGCCCTGTACCTGTCCGGAAAGTAGTTCTGCCAGCGTATTTTCATATTCGCTAAATTTATTGTGCAGAGTAGAGAAGGCATTTTTTCGAAGAGTTCGGTCTCTTTCGCGTATGTAGAGGCCATATGTGGCATGTGTTAAAGGTTTTTTTGAGCCTGAGCTGTCTTCAACCTGGCCAAATTTAAAGTCTGCATTATTGATGGCAGAGAATGCGCGGCTGGGAGACTCAAGGGCTTGCTGCGCCAGCGCAACCAGCTCTTCCTGCTCTGCAGTGAGCGTATGGGGCTTTAGTCGTCGTAGTTTTTCTAGGAAGAAGTGGAAGTGCTGCAGGAGTGGATGGGCAATAAGCTGCTGGAGCTCTTCATCGCTCATCGCTAAAAGCTCGGGCTGTAGCCAGGCCGTCTCTTGTGAAAACTGATGGTAGAGACCCGTTATGCCCTGATAGGCCATTTTTGCCTGATTATCAGCGATGTCTTCATCGTGTCGAAGATGGGCATAGGTATAGAGCTTTCGCAGTTTTCTCTCTGTCTCGAAGATACTTGTGAGTGTTTCCAGGACGTTTTGTGGTGATTGTGAGAGCTTGCCCTTGTGCGTGCTGCACTCGGGAAAGTTGGGTGGGGACTCTTTCGACAGCGCTTCAAATTCTTTTTGCCAGGACTCTTTATTGGGATAGAGGGTATCCAAATTCCACTGGTCCTCTTGTGGAACCTCTTTTCTCGTAACAGTCATAGCTTACCTCGCATTGTTAATGCGATCTATTCTACGACCGGGATGGTTTTTTCGAGTACTTCTTTTGTACAATAAATTGGTGCGTTATGCATGAGCGCGAGTGTAATGAAG
>JAFEGS010000121.1 GCA_018239705.1 Verrucomicrobiota bacterium
TGCTTACCCGCTCGAGGATCGCAAAGGCTGCATGGCCTTCATTGAGGTGACAGACCTCAGGCTTTATTCCCAGCATAGTCAGGAGTCGATAGCCGCCAATACCTAACATAATTTCTTGAATAAGGCGCAGCTTTGGGCCTCCGCCATAGAGCTCACTGGTAATACCTCTATGCACAGGGTAGTTTCCAGGGTCGTTACTGTCGAGTAGATAGAGCTTGAGCCTTCCCACCTCTACCTGCCAGGCGCGCAGCCAGATAGGATAGCCGGGAAAGTTAAACTTGACTCGTAGCCATTCACCACTCTGGTCTCGCACGGGAGTAATAGGTAGCTGAGAGGGGGAGTTGAAAGGATAAAAAGCCTCTTGTCTGCCCTCTTTATTGATTACTTGCCTAAAATAGCCCTGCTGGAAGAGTAGTCCCACTGCGACAATAGGCACGCCTAGATCGCTTGCAGCTTTGAGCTGGTCTCCTGCTACATTTCCAAGCCCTCCGGAATAGATAGGAAGCGCTTCACTGAGCATGTACTCCATGCTAAAGTAGGCGATATGGCTAAGAGGAGGGTCTGGGTATTGGTTTTGAAACCATCCCTTTGCCTCTGCAAGATTTCGCTCTGCAGCAACTAAATCAGCTGCCTTTTGGTAAAATTGGGGATCTTGTAGAAGCCTATCTAGCTTCCCCTTGGAGGTAGTCTGAAGGACCACCCAAGGATTTCTTGTGCGGTCCCACAGATCGGGCTCGAGCGTGCGCCATAGAAAGTCGCCTTTGTGGTTCCACGAAAAGCGAACGTTCAGCGCAAGCTCGACTAATAGTTTATATAGACTATTGTCCCTCATGTTCCTTCATCATCTCGTTAATTTTTTCCTTGATAGCATCAAGGTTAAATGATGCAGGGCTTTGCATTGGAGGGTAGTCCACTGCAGTGAGTGCCAGTTTTCCAATTATCTTTTGCACCTCAACAAATCTCCAGAATTCGCGGGCATAAAAGTCGTTCATGTAGCCTCCACCCATATTATTGAGGCTTTCTCCACGAATCGAAGGAGTGCGCTCAAATGGGTCTTGTCGAAGGTTTACAATGGTTGGCATGTCAGTTGAGACCTTCTCACCTGGCCATCCCCATGGCTGCTGGTAAAACTGGAACTTGAAGTTATCAATGCGGATCGCACCGAGGTGAGGGCCGCCAAAGTAGAGCAGTTCACGTCGTGTAGATGGTCCTTTGCCTTCCAGCAGGTCTAGCTGGTTATATCCATCGAGATGGTTTTTGTAGCTGCGATCGCCTAGCTGTACGCCCTGGAGGAGCTGCTTGGTGATGTTTGGGTTGCCGGCTGCTGCTAAAAGTGTGGGGAACCAGTCGAGACCGGAGAAAAGACCATTCTCAACTCTTCCTGGCTGGACGTGACCTGGCCATCTGATGATGCAAGGCACGCGGAATCCGCCTTCAAACACAGTGCCCTTCGTGGCGCGAAATGGAGTCATGCCTCCATCGGGCCAGGTGAACACTTCAGCGCCATTATCTGTTGTGAAGATCACAATAGTATTGTTTGCCTCACCAATGTCATCGAGGTGTTTCAGGATGTTGCCGACGCAGTCATCCATTTGGGCCATGCCGGCCTCTTCCAGGTTATAGTTGCTTGTGGCATTCATCATGGCCTGATACTTAGGTGGCAGGTAGGTGAAGACATGCATGCGTGTGGTATTGTGCCAGATAAAGAATGGCTTATTAGCCTCTTTAGCTCTATCCATAAAGCGGTTTGTGCACTGTACGAGCACTTCGTCGAAGGTCTCCATGTCGTACTTGGCTTTGCGGCTTTGCTGCCAGTTTTGCATATCCTTCATATTTGGAAATGGTGCTAATGGACCTTCGTCAACAATCTTTTGCTTGCCGATCTTGCCCCAGCGTGGCTGTACAGTTGCGTCGTCGACGTTTGTGGCCCAGCTGTGTATCAGATTGCGAGGACCTGTTTTGTCGATGAGCTCTTGTGGGTAGTCAAACCAGTAGGGATCTGACATGGCATCCAGGTGATACAGGTAGCCAAAGTATTCGTCAAAGCCATGCACTGTGGGGAGGTATTTGTTGAGATCGCCCAGGTGATTCTTTCCAAACTGGCCGGTACTATAGCCCTGTTCTTTGAGGGCAGTAGCGATTGTGCAGGCCTGTGCAGGAATGCCGACATCAGCCCCAGCTTGTCCTACCGTTGTAAGCCCTGTACGGATGGGGAGCTCTCCTGTAATGAAGTTTGCTCGACCTGCTGTGCAGCTCGCTTCTGCGTAGTAGTCGGTAAAGAGCATACCTTGGCTTGCAAGCTTATCGAGATTTGGCGTCTTTCCAGACATAATGCCGCGATGATAGGCGCCAATGTTAAACCAGCCTACGTCATCTCCCATGATGACGAGAATGTTGGGCTTTTTTGCAGCTTGCTGTGCTGGCTGCGCGGGCACTTCAGCGCTCGAAAGTGATGCCCCAGCAATACAGAAAGCGAAGCAGTAGGGAACAAATTGACTCCATTTCATGGTATACTCCTCAATGTGGTACTTGTCATTGCAAGTACCACATCTCTACCTAATTAGTCAAATTTAAATTTTAAAATTGCTAAGGAAGATAAGGAGAATCAGGGCTGGAGTGAGGTATTTAAGACAGACCTTTAAGTAGAGGTAGCGTATGGGAATAGCGCCTTCTGTCCCAGCTTTTAGTTCTTTGAACGCCGGAGCAAAGCCCCACTTCCATGTCACCAATAATACTCCTGCCAGCCCGCCAAGCGGTACCAGTACCGTTGTGGTAATGAAATCAAAGAGCTCAAGAATATTCCTGCCCCCATAATTCCAGTGTGCAAGCAGGCTTGTGGAGAGCGCACAGGGGATGCCAATGATAAAGGCTGTAGCTCCTGCCACTAAGGCTGCTTTTTTGCGCGAAAACCCATGACGTTCAACGAGATAGGAGATCATCGGCTCTAGTACCGATATTTCCGATGTCAGAGCTGCCAGGGCAACGAGCAAGAAAAAGCTAATCGCCAAGGGGTAGCCGTGAGCCATGTTGCTGAAGACTGCAGGTAGTGTCTGAAACATGAGTCCCAGCCCTCCTTCTGGTGTGACATTTGCTGAAAAGATAATGGTAAAGACAGCAATAGCCGAGAGGATAGAGACAAGTACTACAGAGAGCGCGACAGCAATGCAGCTTCCAATATAGCGGCTCTTCTCAGGTAGATAGCTTCCATAGGTAATCATCGTGCCTTGGCCTAAACTCAGCGTAAAGAATGCCTGCCCCAGCGCCATCAAAATGACACTCGGGGATATGACTGTCCAGTCCGGTGTAAAGAGATAGGCTACAGCACTTGCTGCATTATCGAGTGCGAGCCCCTTCACTACTAATATGAGGAGCGTGAGAAATAAGATGGGCATTAAGACTTTACATCCTCGCTCAATACCTTGACGAAGGCCTGTATAGACGAGGGCAGAGCTTACGCCAATAAAGACAAGGTGGTAGCCAAGTCCCCATAGGGGAGATGCGAGAAGGCCATTGAAGTGGCTGGTTGCAAGCTCCGGAGTGTGAAGTGAGCCAAGGTTGTCAAAGAGCGCTTCGACCAGGTAGCCGCAAATCCACCCGGAGAGGGCACTATAAAAGGCGCTGATGAGTAGGGCCGTCACCAAGACCCAGGCGCCGGCTCCCTTCCAAAAACGGTTTTGGCCCTTGACTGCAAAGGATTCGTAGCAGTTTTTCTGCGTGGCACGCCCCAGCGTAATCTCGGAGATGAGAATAGGGATACCAACGACAAAGAGGCTGCAGATATAGACTGCAATAAAGGCAGCGCCACCGTGGTCTGCCACCAGGTAGGGAAATCGGACAATACTTGCAAGCCCAACTGCCGATCCTATAGCTGCGAGAGCAAAACCGGCGCGGCTTATCCATGATTCACGTAACATAATAAAAATTCCTTAATTTAAAACTTCTTTCAATAATTTTCTTTGTTTAGATGAGAAAATAGTATTGCGCGGCGCCGCGCATGAAAGAGAGCAGTAAAAAAGGGATAAATGTAAAAATATTCATACTAACTTTGTTGAGTGTAAAATTGGCTAAAAAGTAGGGAGCAATAGGGTGAATGGATGCGCTAGCCGCGCATGGAGCACATGAGGGCGGTTGAGAAGACAGTGATGTTGCTAATTGACCGATGCATTCAGAGTCCTACTGTTACTAGAAAATCGTAAGTATAGAGGCAGAAATATATTTTTGTCAAGAGACAAACATGTGCAAAAAAAAGCCTACTCTGCTATTCTCTTCCACTTATTATAGGTATTTTGATGGTAAATGCTACAAAAAATAATTGTGCGCAAGATGAGTATCTTCCACTGATAAAAATGATGGACGCACTAAAAATAAGCGTAGATAAGCCGGTAGTTGCCGATACTGAAAAAACGGTTATTGCTAATGTTGTTCAGAATATCTTAAAAAAAGCGATTGAGGCTCTTGGGAAGAGAGATCACAACGTTGATGCGTATAGTATGTATAAATTATATCAATCGCTGCAAAAAATTATAGAAAGTCCACATTCGAGAGGGATTTCTGAAAGTGATAACT
>JAFEGS010000122.1 GCA_018239705.1 Verrucomicrobiota bacterium
CCAAACAAAAAATTGCCGTATAAAAAACATAAAATATTTTTTTTTTCATTGGACCCGCTCGTAATTGACATATAAAATTGCGACTTTTGAGAAAAATTATTATAGTTACGCGTTAAGAAGTGAACAAACCTACAAACAAATGTCTCAACTTACTACCACGGAGTCTATGCCCTCTGAACTAGATTTGGACTTGGATCGAGAAATGGCCAACCTTTACACTAGGACAAAGTTAGATTGTACGTGTACCGAGGAAGTGGATTTTGAAGAAGATGAGAAAAATTACCTGACAGGAAACAGTATCCCCAAGATAAAAGTGACGGATGGCAACCCCCCCGGTGACCGAAAACGCAAAATCGATATGGTGGATAGGTAACTTTGTTGAAAAGTAGTTTTGTTGTTTCGTAACTTTTCGGCTACCCGTTAACCCTTTTGTACTATTTTCCTAGAAGTAAAACTAACTTGTGTTCTAGAGAACCAGAAGAAAGTGACTTGCGCGGCTTTCATAAAAGGGTGTGGATCGAAGATGTTTCAAGCGACCAACTTTGGGTGCAAGAATATCTAGATGAAGAGAATGGCGTTTCAGCTAGGTTTGTGGGCAAGTACCACTATGGCGAGTTGCTGCCTAGAGAGCTGTGGACAATCGTGTTCATTTATAGAGCGGCTCTCAGTGCGAGAACTGCCTTGGCGCCAGCTGTTTATGTGTTGCGCCGTTTTCGTCAAGTCATTGAATCCTCGTGGAGCAATGGTTCCCCCGCTTACACGGAACTGAACCCTTGCATGGTCAAAGACAAACAGTATTTCAGCACTTATCTGTTCCATCACAAGGCTCCGCAAGTTATGTGGAATAGGCCACCGGCTCCAAGTGGAAATCAAACAGTAGAACTTCAGGTACCAGATCACCCGTTCTGCCCCTTTCGCGTTAAAGATGAGAAAGACTTTGAAGATTGTGTGGCGTGTAGCGGGACACCGATGGAGCCAAACCCAGATTGTTCTGTTTGCAGCCAGTTGGTTGACTGGTCATTGGCCTTGACGTATGGTGAGATGCTCTTGTGGGAGAGACCGCTCTGGGTGCTGAAGAAGTTGGGGATGAACGGAAGTTGGCCAGGTTGGGAAGATACGCCCCTCTATTTGCAAACGCTTGAAGCGGTAGGCCGCGAAAGTGCCACTTGGGCTGAGCAGTATCTGAGCGTGAACTCACAAAAGTTCAGCCTGCCTGATATAGTGCAGCCGACGTTCGCCCCTAAACAAGTTCTTTCCTCCAAGTGGCAACCTATCATCGCATTGAGCGTGATCTTGGATCTGGTAATGCAAGCTCCGCTGGAAGGCAAACAAGGTGGGTTCTCTGCCTCCAACGTGGTGTGGGAGAGCCCTCCTTGGATTAGGGCTCTTGGCCTTGGCTACGAGCAACCCTTCTTCGCCGATCCCGACCTAAATCCAGAGTCTTTGCGTACGCTCGGGTTCAGTCAAGGCACCAGCATCTACAACACCCCTTATGTGACACAGTATCTCACTGGAGGGGGCACCCACAGTGCTTCTTCGGTCCGCAATCACAGAGTCATCAATCAATTCGGAGAGATGAGAAACTACTTTCTTCGGGAGGCAAACGACGAAGAGTCGGAAGATCCGATTCAACAGTGTGTAACATCACACACATGGTACTTTGCAGAGGATGGTTACCAACAACAGCCTGATTGTCCGTTCAACGTCAACGTTCCTAAATTGCACGGGTTGAATAACCAGATCTTCTTAGAGAATTCGAAATTGCGGGGTGCTGCTATTTTTGATGCGTTGGAAGAATCGGGTTTGGACCGCAGCAGCATCAGTCTTGTCCGTTGTCCTGGGAAATGCTTTCTAAACGACGTCCATAGGCAAACCATCACCCACAATACCACTTCGGCACTCCCTATCAATCCGCCTCTGGCTTCTTTTGATCAAGGGAACGCGATGAGTTGGTCGATGGTTTCTGGGAGATCGCAGCAACACTGTTATGGTGTACCCATATACGACAGAAAATTAGGAGTCCTCGTACAGGAAGACGCTGAAAGGCTTCGCAACCGCGCTCCAGTACATACTTGTTTGAATTGGCGTGTTTCCAACAGGATGAAGCAAATCCTTCCCGTCTGCAACAATCCCCATATTCGTTATATCGAGGGGCAATTGCCTTTGGCCATGTCATTGTTTGAAGCTGCCGCCTGCGAGATTACCGATGCAGTCGCCGAAGTGCCGTCTGTGGATACCGCCTTGCTGCAAGCCTTTGTGAATCATTCGATCTTCTTTGAAGGGCAGCAGACTTCTGGGCCTCATCTTCTTGCCAAGCAATTTGGGTTGGCCTCGAAACGGTTGATTGTCATTTGGGATAGGGTGCGTCCTATGGCTGTGGCGCGCGCCGATGTGGTTGACCATGTCAGAACAAACCGAGGTTTCGCTAATCTTATATGGAGTGAGTCCTCGACCATGCCGTTCCTGTTGGCTGTGAAAAAGAGTGATTGGTCTGCTATGAACCAGAAACTAGAAAAGGAATCCAGGACAAAAAAGTTGAAGAAAGAATATCCAAGTTTGTTCTAACGTTTTCTTATTACAATAACATCCTTCCAAGAATTTAGTAATTATTACAAAAAAATGGAGGAGGAAACAAAGGCCGCTCAGGAAGAAATCGTTATAATGTCTTGCGTGTTTTGTAAAATGCCTGTTAAGCCTGTAATGGTTTTGTACGTGAGGATAATGGACCACAAACTCGAAAGACAAGAAGGCTTTTGTGCGCACTGTCAAAAAGAAGCTGTCATGACCACCAAAACTTTGAATTGTCCTTACCTTGTTTCAATTACGCAACACGAAAAGGACGTTGCCGAAAAAAAATAAAGTTTATTCATGAATAAAGTTTTACGTCCGTCTAGTTGTAATAAGGTATCTTCTTTACCCCAATCCCGTTTAAGTAAACGCTTAGGTACCCATTCGGCGTAGCCGGTAGGGCGGTTGCACCTCCTGCGGTGGCGCTGGTCGATGTTGTATAAGGATGTGTAGTTGATCCTAAGTGAATCAAATTTGCAGCAGCGGACGTGATTCCATGTCCCAATAGCAGGGCATTGGTATGTCCAGTCTGAACTTGGTTGGTACTACCTACAATGATGCTGTAATCTGCCCCCATAAGACAATTCTCCCCTACAACAACATTCCAATTTGAGGCTGTAATTGCTGATGTATTGTTTCCGATGGCCACACTGTGTTGCACTGAAAGCGTTGCAAGCCCTTGGCAATTACCACTGCCAATGAATACACCAATGGCGTTGGATGTGTTCTGACAAGCTGCATAACCAAGGGCAACCGAAGCTAGGTTTGCAGATGCTTGATATCCAATTGCTACAGCTGACCCGCCAGCGCCACATGATGCTAACGATCCGATGGCGACTGAATAAGCAGCACCTATCGCAGATGCAACTGAAGCACTGTTACCGATGACTACATTATCGGTGGCTATTCCATTTGTTGCATTGGCACCTATTACAACATTTGCTGTGCTGGCCGCTCCTGTCGCTGCGCTGTACCCAATAAGAGTGTTTGTCGAGCCAACAGTTGATGCGGTTGTGTTGAGACCCAAAGCGGTATTGCTGTTTGTTGTGTATCCTTGCAGACTGGGTGCTGTGCCAGCAACGACACCTGTAGCGATCCCAGCCGAATTATAAGTGACGCCGTTATAAGTCCCTGCCGCAAAGCCGGGTTGGGATCGGACGTTCAACGTGTCCGTGGCTGATGACGCGAGGACGTTGTTTCCACTTGCTAATGTCAGCATTGATCCCATGGTAAGCTTTCCAGGAAGGGTTGCGTAACTCATTGTATTTGGTGTATTTGTTAGATTTTAAACAAGACTTATGCAATTTCTAAACTTGAAATGAAACAACAATGACGGAACTGTCTTTTCCTTTGCATTTGGGCGCACTTTTGGGAGACACACTGATTACAGCTGTTAGTGTTTACTACTTAAAGACGAGCTTTCCTTCTATTGATAATGTAGGATCTGAATTGTTGGTTGGAACTGGGCTGGGATTTGCTGCAAACATGCTTATGCTCCAAGGATTGTCAACCAATTTGTGGCTTTCTCATGCAATAGCTGGGGCCTTTATTGGAACCTCCTTCTATTCCTTGTTTGTTCAAGTACTTGCTGATTTGATTATCTGGTGGTGGTCGCAAGAACATATGTAAAGAAAATCTAACATGTAATAAAACGAGATGCAAGACGTAAACGTTCGTGAATTAGCAGGAGATCTGGGCGTCGGTTTGGTGGGGATCTATCTGTTGAAAAATTATATGCCTGAACAAGATAGTATTGCTGCGGAAATTTTGGGAGCAGCTGCGGGTGCTCTTTTGTTCAATGGCCTCTTTATGGCAAATCAGGCTCCAATTATTATGCTTGTTCATGCTGGAATTGGCGGTGTTTTGGCATATTTTTTATTCCCTTGGATAACAAGCACTTTCCTGCCTATCAAACCAATACAAAAATAAACCCTATGCTTGACCCTCCCATTCCCACTCATGTGGTTTACGCTTTCTATGTCTGATTTTTTCTGTC
>JAFEGS010000123.1 GCA_018239705.1 Verrucomicrobiota bacterium
TTTTCGTCGTTTTCGTCTTTTGTGTCGTTTGTCGTTTTGGTCGTTTTATGTCGTTAGTGTCCTTTTCGTCGTTTTATCTGAGGCGACGTGAGGCTAAGCGAGCTTGCGTCATGCGTTCGCGAAGGCCGCCCTGTAAGATAAAGTCTTCCTCAAGTCGGCTGATTTGTTTGTGGAGTAGGTAGGAGGTAACTTTGATGAGACCAATGATAACATTTGTGCAGATAGCTGGGTCTTCGTGTTCAATGCCTTTGCCCAAAATATTGTATGAAGTATCCTTTTGTTTAAGAAGATCGCTAAGCCGCATAGCATAAGGATGTTCTTTAGACCACTCTAGAAGGCTGTGGGTTCGCAAGAAGTCGCGATAGTCGATAAGTAACTCTTCAAGGCTAGCACGGGCAACATTAGTAAGCTTGATTTCGGTCTCTTTTGAGGTTCCAGAAGCCATACTCGCTTCCGCGATATTTTGCTTACCAGAACGGGCAGCTTGTACCATTTGATCGACCGTGCGATCACCTTGTCGGAAAAATCTTTTGGTGAAATAGACCGTTGCATCGTAGATGATCTCAGATTTTCGATATGATTGTAGCTTACGATAACCACCATGGGAGGGGATAAAACGTTGAGACATACACCTCTCGCGTAAAAATAAAAATGACGAAAATGCATGTTAAGCAACCGAGGGTATTTCGTCGAGGTTAAAAACGACACAAACGACATAAAACGACCAAAACGACAAACGACACAAAGGACGAAAACGACGAAAAGGACTTAAACGACAAACAACGACCAAAAGGACCAAAACGACATAAAACGACAACCTTCCCCTACTCCTCCTCACTCCTTTTGCGCCTTTTCAGGTGGAGGCGGTAGCGCTTCCAGCAGAAGGGCACTAACGCGAAACACGTCCAGGCAAAAAGGGCATCGATGAGCGGCATCAATCCTAAATCACAGAGAGCCCAGCGAAGCGAATAGGTAGTCGTTGGAAGATCAAAAATCAGCGCCACGCCATTTTGCACAAGAGTAAGCACAAAGGAATAGCAGTAGGTCATGATAAAGATAGTCGAAAGAGAATCTTTAAAAAATAGACGCCTCCAGTCGTAGAGGAGCCAGCTGGTAATCACGAAAGAGAGCCCTAAAAAGCCAAACTTTGGCGACGCCTGGAAGCAATCACAGAAGCAGCCGGTAAAAAGCGATAGCCAGAGCGTCTGGATAAGCGATACATTGTAGAAAAGCAGCACACACGGCGCAGCGACAAAGCAGATGCGAACAGAGGAAGAAAAGCAGGGAACCACAAGCGTCAGCAGTAGACAAAAGCCAAGCGACCACAACGCCCAGAAGCGACTTGTCATACTAATATATCATCTACACATGCCAGGGCAGGGCTTCGTCCAATGCTGAAATAGTCAAACCCAAGTCGTGCCATCTCCTGCGGCTCATACTGGTTACGGCCGTCAAAGAAGGCAGCTTCCTGCATCACCGTCTGTAGCGACTTGAAGTCAAGCTGGCGAAACTGCTTCCACTCCGTCACCAAGGCAAGCGCATGGGCACCTCGTGCCGTGTCCGCAGCATCTATGCACCAGCTGATTTGAGGGTGGGCGCCAAGGATCTTCTGCGCATTGTTTTGCGCTTCGGGATCAAAAAGACGCACATTGGCGCCCGCTTTGAGCAGCTGATCGATCAGGACAAGCGACGGCGCCTCTCGCATATCATCGGTCTCAGGCTTAAAGGCAAGTCCAAGAATGCCTATCGTCTTTCCTGAAACTCCCTCTTTTGCACCAAAATATTCAATAATTTTGTTACCGAGCGTCTCTTTCTGCCTGGTATTGATCTCTTCAATGGAGTCGATAATAGAGGCAGAAATGCCAAGCTCTTCCGCTATTGCCTTAAGGGCCTTAATATCTTTTGGAAAGCAAGATCCTCCAAAACCGGCTCCTGCCCATAGGAATTCATTACCTATGCGCCTGTCAGAGCCAAGCCCCTTTCTGATGTCTAAAATGTTGGCACCAGTTGCCTCACAGAGCTGAGAGAGCCAGTTCATAAAGGAGATCCGAAGAGCCAGCATCGTATTAGCCGCATACTTTGTGAGCTCAGCTGAGGCCGGATCCATCACAAAGACGCGCTCTCCTGCCAGCATGAAGGGTCGATAGAGCTCTCGCATCAAGTTAGCGGCTCGCTCATTATCTGCGCCTATGATCACGCGGTCAGGCTTCATGAAGTCAGCAACGGCTGCTCCCTCTTTCAAAAACTCAGGATTAGAGACAACATCAAAAGAAAATTGGCAGTTACGCTCTTCGAGCACGCCTGCAATAATTTCGCGTACGCGCGCTGTTGTGCCTACCGGCACTGTAGATTTGTTCACGATCAAGAGGTACCCGCTCATCTCTTGTGCAATCTGACGCGCTGCATTTTCTACGGAGGTGAGGTCGCATCCCCCTCCTCGAGTTACCGGCGTATCAACGGCGAGAAAGCAGACGCGAGCCTGTGATAAGGCGTCCTTATAGTCGGTAGTAAAGCGCAGATGGCCGGCCTTTACGGCTCGCTTCATCTTCTCTTCCAGCCCCGGCTCGAAAATGGGCACGCGTCCCTGGCGCAAGGAGGTGATCCTCTCGTGATTTTTATCGAGGCCACAAACGGTATAGCCCATCTCTGCAAAGCCGGTAGCTGTCACCAACCCTACATATCCCATGCCCACAACAACAATATCGTTCATGCCAACCTCAATTCATAAGGTAAATAGCATGCCGGTATTTAGAAATTTTGTAAAGAGTTGCCTTCAGCAGCAAGCTTGTCTCACAACGCCGATGATGGTTTTTGGAGCTGTGTAGGTAATGGAGCGTCAAGGGCATTCAATACGTGCTGCTGCATCTCAAGTGGGACTCCTTCACTAAAACGAAGGTTAGAGCGATCAAAGGTACCAGTAACCTTGCCTGTTTCTTCATTCACATCGCTTGTCATTTTTAGTGTCACTGTTGCAATTACTACACGGTTTTGCACGATTGGAACTTGAAATGTATGAACTGCATTAAATCCTGTGGGAGTTCTTGTGATATCGATAGCTTCAGCCTGGTCTGCACTTGCTTTAACAGAAAATTTAGGCTGTATATTATTATTCTCACAGTAATTTCCCAGCTGGGCCTGCATCGGAATGATTCCAATAAGGGCGTGTTCCTTTGTTAACAGTTTTAATGCGTGAACATCTCTATTTTCAGCCTTAGGAGTGCCATTTGTGTCTACAGTTTCTAGAGCATCACGAGCACTTTGACTTGAGGTTGAGTCTGCTAACACAGCAACTCGACCTTGTACCTTTTTAGGAATTTCTTTCTCATCTGTTCCCATAGACTTGTTAATCGCTGTGAGCAATTTAGTAATATTTCCTTCAACTGTCTTCTTTTCACCACCAGATTCAAGAACCGTCTCTCCATCTACCGTTATTTTCATTTTTACTTGGGTAAGACGATCTAAACTCAGCATCACTGTCGAAATTGGTAAATTTTTAATTTCTTTCGCAGTGCCATATAGACCTTTCCTGTCCGGGACATTTTTCAAGCTTGTTTCATCAAATTTGTCTGTCTGTGAGAAATTTGCTATTCTCTGCTCATGCGCCTCTAAGGTAGCAGCCTCCGCATGCCCCATCTCTTCCACTGTCACACCAGCATGCTCCTCTTCAGCAGAAAGTGGTTTTTTTGATAAGGTAAAGGCATCTTTAAGTGCCGTGAAAAAGCCTGCAATTGCCACCCTATCGGGAAGGTTCTGGGCGCCCCAATTGCGGATACTTTGCAATGTGCTGTGCGTGCCACTCTTCATCGTAGTGGGAATATTTTCTTCTTTATTGGAGACAGCCCCCTTACTCGTTTCTGTTAGCGCTTTTTCCTGCGGGGCTGCTGTTTTCTTCTCAGTGAGCCTCCCCACAAATTCCTGAACCTGCCCATAAGCAATCCTTAAATGATCTCCTATACCGCCCATACAACTTCCTCCATTTAGGTTGTGCTTACTGTAGCTATAAGTTCTTCAATATCAATGAGATGTTGTTGCCAACGCTCCTCAACAGCGCTGTTTTCGTGAATCTTTTTTGCCTTAGCAAGCTCTACCATTGCACTCTCTTTGGCACCCAATTGTAGGTGACAGTAGGCTGCGTAGATATACGCGCCAATAAATGTCGGGGCCAGCTCTGATGCTGTAGCTAGCGCGTTAAGAGCTATGCGATACTCTTCACACTCCTTAGCCACCAGTCCGAAGCGAAACCAGTAGTCAGGCTCTTCGGGATTCACTAGTGTGAGAAAGAGAAAAATCCCCAAACTCTCAGCCAGCTGCCCTTTACTAAATTTTTCAATGCCGACCTTAAGGATAAGACGGCCGAGTGCCGCATCTACTTTAAGTGCTGCTTGCAGATTCGCCTCATTTAGCTCGCTGAGATTGAAGGTATCAATCTGCTCACTCAGCTTATCCAAGGCATTCTGTAGTGCGCTATTTTCCTCTTCTTCGAGATACTCTTTACCCTCACTGCGCAGGATTGTAACTCCCAGAGAGAGGTTTTTCCCAAATTCAGTGAAGCTTGC
>JAFEGS010000124.1 GCA_018239705.1 Verrucomicrobiota bacterium
TATCTCGCAGATAATGACAGCGAGAGCCGCCACTGTCGACAGCACTATCAGGCCCTTTTTTCGAAGCTCTTGATAGTATCTTCCATCCGTTTTGAGCTTCGAGAGCAGGTAGACCGGCAGCAAAACAGCAATGACTGCCAGGATCATACCGGCAAAGCCCAACACTGCTATAAAGGCATTTGGCACACACATCACGACGGCATAGGCCGGCAAAACGGTAATTAAGGCGGCAAGCAAGCTACGAGCATTCTGGCCGGAAATGCTCTTGGGGAGCATCACTCTCAGCGACTCACAAAGTCCGGCTCCCACTCCCAAGACAGAAGTGGCAATAGCAAGGAGCGAAATCGCCCACACCAGCA
Source organism: Verrucomicrobiota bacterium (assembly GCA_018239705.1). Taxonomy (GTDB): domain Bacteria; phylum Chlamydiota; class Chlamydiia; order Chlamydiales; family FEN-1388; genus SZAS-6. The sequence continues at coordinate 360 of JAFEGS010000124.1, forward strand.
CCTGCAGCGATTCCCACTGGGTAATCCCGCTGAGGACCTGGATCAGCTCACCAACCTCAGCCTTACCCTCAATCATCTGTGAATAGAACGCAGGGCTATCGTGATGCACCGCGCTCAACGTACTGCAGGTCCACAAGATATAGACAACAGCTGGGATCAAGCTTCCCCAAAAGAATGCTGACTTCAGCACTTTTGGATCCTTGCCACAGTAGTTCGTAAGGGTGTGGAAGATCACCTGGAAGCCAAACGAGGTAAACACCACCGGCACCACAGCTGCCCATGATGCAAGATCGGTATACTGCCTGGAAACGAGCGGTAGGTTGCTCCACTCAATCGATAAAGTAAGCCCTACAACGAGTAAGAGTACCACAGCGACAAGCCCTATAAAGAGCATACGATTGAAATAGTCGATAAATTTAATGGGGAGCAGCAGTATCAGTACGGTTGCAAGGGTATAGCAGGAGGCAATCTGGGTAAAGGAATAGTCGCATTGCATCGTTGACAGTAGCTGCTGCACTATCGATGAGCCTCCATAGATAAAGACTGCCAGGAGCGAATAGGAAAGGAGCTTGAGGCTCACTGTTCCCAAAGCTTCTGCAACTTTACCTGAAAAAAGCCTTCCAAGAGCTCCCAAAGAGAGTCCACGGCCTGCCTGCAGGTTCAGTTCTACGTTGACAAGCGAGGTGTAATACATAATGAACCAGATGGAGAGCATCAGCAGTACACTTGGAAGAAGGCCTAGTTTCGCAAGGACCATAGGCAGAGCAATCATGCCACTGCCTATACAGGTGCCTGCTACGAGCAATATGGCGCCTTGTTTATGCATAATTTGTTTTCTCACATGGTAGTTTAGAACTTCTGGAAAGACCCCACGATGCCGCCAAAGCTATAGCGAACCATCCCCAACGAATAACCTGCTCCAGGCTAAAGGAGTCGAACTCCTGCACAAGATTACCGATCAAAATAATCGACAAGAGCACTGGAGAAAGTACTCTCAAGCAGGTGCCGGTCAAGTTCAATTTTGTGCCATTCATCCAGACAGGATCAGACTTCACATCAGCCGACAGGTACTGAAAGACCAAAATCAGTGCAAGTCCCCCTATCAGCATATTATTGCCCATCACCATAGGGACCAATGCATCGATCAGGTGCGAAGAGTTGCCCATGCAAAAGAGCGTTGCAAACCCAGTTACGGCGCAAATAGCGATACCGGTTGCACGCCTTCGCGAAAGCCCAAATTCTACCTCCACATTACCTGCAATGCTCTCAACAATAGAAAAGACCCCTGTTATGCCTGCTATGAAGAGGCAAAAGAAGAAAATCACCCCTATCACCTGCTCTAAGACTGGTCCAAAAAATTTAAATATGTAGGGAAAGACGACAAAGCCAATCTTAAAGGTCGAATCGGTCGTTAAAATAGCGTCAAAGGGGATCTGCTGTACATAGCTGATGTGGGCGAGGCAGCCAAAAATGGCGGCTCCGGCAATAAACGAGACGACAAAATCACCGATAGCGACATACATCATGGCTTTGCGTATATTAATCGCCTGCCCCGTATGTCGAGAGTAGCCCACGATAATCCCTAAGCCCAAAGAGAGGCTGAAAAAGAGCTGTCCAAATACATCGCGCCACAAGGCAGCATCAAACAGCTTTGAAAAATCGGGCTTTAAGTAGTAGGCCCAGCCATCGAGTCCTCCAGGCAAAAAGCTTACAATAATAGCAAAAGCCGCCATGATCAGTGCAAGCAAGGGCATGAAGATAGAGCAGACGCGCTCAATCCCGTCTTTAATATTGCGCGACAGCACAATCCATGTTACCACAGCGACAGCTATAGTTGAGATGAAGATTGGTAGAGAGAGCTCTCCAAAGCTTGTAATGCTCGGTGTGATTTTGAGGAAGGAGTTCACAAAAAAGTGCTCCGCATCTTCCGGTATGGCACCTACTGCTGAAAAGTAGGTGTAGGCAACAGAATAGCCGGTCAGCACAATGTAAAATCCACCAATCGTCAAACAGGCCAAGACGGCAAGCCATCCGAGCGTCTTTCCTGCTTTTCCAAAAACGCTCCCATAGGCAGAAACGAGGGGCATTTTTCCTCGGTATCCAATAATGCCTTCTAAAATCAACAGAGGTATCCCTAAAATAAGCAGCGCTAAGCAGTAGGGAATCAAAAAGGCCCCGCCGCCGTTCTTGTACAGCTGTGCACTAAAGCTCAAGATGTTGGCAAATCCAACAGCGGAGCCAATCAATGAAAAAACAAAACCGGCCTGACTCCGCCACGTAGTGTCAGAACTATTTTCTGCGTTTGACATAAAAAACCTTTAAAAAAATCGAATCTAAAAAAATATGTATAAAATGAAAGAGTCACAAACCCAATCATCGAACAAAATAAAACTGTAAAAAAATAACGAGAATTTAGCCTTAGAGGCTAAAAAGGAATAGGGAAAGAAGGAGAGGAAGCGCAGCAAATGAAAAGATGGCAGCTTTACTGGACATCGATGGCACCCATTGCCATGACCTTTCTACGGTATGAGGTGTAGACATTGCTCAAATTCCTTCTTTTGAGGGTTGCGAGTAATTCTACCAGATGATCTCTGTTTTTGTCTAGAATATTTTTCATTTACACTGCACGGATGAGACGTATAGTGGCTTGATGCTTTGGATCTTCAATCACGATCACAGCGCGTCTACTCTTCTGCTTATCAACAAAGCTTCCATCATCCATCGTGGGAGGGGTCTGAGTAGCCACAAAGCCAGTCAAATCCCCTTGAGATCCCAGCTGAGGGTAATCAAAGTCAAAAAACTTACGCTGAAATAGGTCGTCTAAGAGCTCTCCTTGACTTCTTTGGGTAAAACATCGATGCCATATGGTGTCTGTGTTTTCATCCACACAATAGCCTACAAAGCCGCGAAAGAGCTGCTCGCGCGTCTCAATTTCACAAGGAAGTACATACTTTCTACTCTTTGATCCGGCCTCTGCATTTTGCACCTCCTCCGAAATGCCCTCACACAATACAATCGGATCGGCAGCAGTCGCAAAGGTATGAAATAATCGGATTTTATTTTTCACTGCATCGCTTGAAATATGTGCATATTTTTCGTCTTCAGCAAAGGGATCTCTCTCAGGCTGAAACCAACGGTCTACGTGATCATGATAGGAATGGCTCCCTCTTTCATTTGCATCAGGCAATGCTACTTCCATCTCATCCGAGACAGTCGCTCTCTCTTTCTTTGCACGCGCAAGCTCCTGGATATACCTTGGGATCCAATCATCGTAGAGTGGTTTACTCACATCTATCTTCTCGTATTCGGCCGGCTCAAAGACTAATCCATGACGCTCTCGCTCTGATTTACTAAGATTTTTGTTGCCGAATGTCTTTTCATAACAGATAGTAAATTTTTTAATATCAATATTCGCATTAAACGCATCTATAAAGGCATTAACCTTTTCTAACCAATCCTCGAGAGCCTGTATCCTCCCCTCGAGTAAGGAAACATCTATAGCTTGGGTCTCAAACTCCCATTCTTTGAAACCCTCTTTAAACGATCGCCATGCATTGCGTATATCCTCAAAGAGCGAGCTTCCATCCAAATACATAGTAAATTCAAGAAGCTCAGAGGTCTCTTGATTCATGTTAAGATTTAGAGCACTCCCTTCATAGGGATATTTCTTTTGTGCTTCATACATCACCTTAGCTCGTATCATAGGGAATAGACCTTCTAGCTCCTTAGGGGATGAGCGAGCTGCTGCATGTAAATCAAAAATAGCCTTTACTTTTCTCTTCATTTTCTTTTCATATTCCGCTGTAGAAAAAGAGAGCAGCTCTCCTGTTACCGACACAGCGCGCGCGCAGAGAGACAGCTCATCGGCACTCAATTCAGTATCATGGCCTACTGAAAACCCATATTGTCTTTCACTCCCGGAAGTGGTATCTATAGACACCCCACGCGCTATCATGTCTATAAACAATTTGCTCTCGTGAAGGTAAAATTGGCGCGCAATAAGCTCTCTAGCTAAAAAGCTTCTCTCTATAGATTTCAGGCTCAGATAATTTCTTAATGCATTTCTCTGAAGCAGCGTTGTACTTGGATTACGCAAGATGTTGTCAACATTACAGATGTCTCGACAACGTGTTTGATAGATCTGATTCATTGTTACATAGTTATCACTTTCAGAAAT
>JAFEGS010000125.1 GCA_018239705.1 Verrucomicrobiota bacterium
TTGCCCTGAGAGCTATTCCTAGGCTGAAAGCCTAGAATATAAAAGCCCAGGGCAAACGCCCTGGGTAGGTAATCATAAATATCTCAGGCTGAAGGCCTGAGTTATAGAAAATAGACCACGTGAACATGTACAGTTTGCTTGCATGATCTTTCGTATGATATACTGATTAGTTAAACTTTTTTAAAGATAGAAATATGCATCCAGTATCATATAAAAATCAACGTGTGGAATTAATTCAAAAATTCCAAAGCGGGAAAACCCCTCAAAAGAAAAGGAACGTACTTCTTGAAGCGGGCTTCAAGAGATGGCAGCTTGATGCCATGGAGGAGTACAGAAAAGCGACTCACAGACAACCAAATAAAACATTTAGTATCACTAAAGGGTTTGCTGACTGCTGGATGCCCTATTCTGTTATAGCTACTGATCGAAAAGAGCTGGTCCTTTATTTCTCTGCAAAAGGAGAAGGCCTACTCGGCAAAGGAAAATCGGGCAGGGTAGTTCGTGGACTAGTCATTGGTAGTAGCGATCCAGAGCGTATTGGGGTGCAGGTGGCCGTAAAGAAGCTGGAAACTAAGCCAGATACTGAAGCCAAGATCTTGTCAGTCCGTAGAGAGCTACATACGAAGGAAATTTATACTCGAGAAAACCCAAAAACGGGCAAGGTACGTCATATCTTGATCCAAGATTTCGTTGAAGGAGCTTCTCTGGTTAATCGCTACTCCTTACCATGGGAAAAAATGGGCCCCACAGCTGAAAAAGCAGAACTGGCACGCGCTATCATGAAGGATCTGCAGGCTCTTCATGGCGATCGAGTTATACACCGAGATCTATGGGGCGACAATATCTTGACGTACAAAAATAGGGCCAAGATTATCGATTATGGTCGATCTGTTCTGCTTGAGAGAGGGGAGTCTATAAAAGAGGATATAGGTAGTGTTCAGAGCCAATACTGTTCACCTGAAGCGCTAAAAAATGAGTGGAGCTTTGCATCTGACGTGTATGCAATGGCGGTGACTTTATTTCATCTCTTCCCGCATGAACTGCAGGCCTGGAGAAAGACCGATGACGGAAAGCAAGCCTACGACAGGTTTCTCAACAGCTGTGATGCTAGAGAGAGGATAAAAATTTTACAAAACAGCCTGCGACCTTATTTGGACAACCAGGGCAAAGCGATCGCGGATATACTTGTAGGAATGTTGCAGCCTGAGAAGAACAAGCGCTCATCTGTTGAAAAGGTCATTGGACAGTTTGATGATTTTCTCAAAAAAACCAATTCTTGAACGAAACTGGAATTTCTTTCCAATATCTTGCAAAAAATAGCGCTTCTTTTTCTCTATCTATACGTGTTGAGAGCTTTTTCTTTGCATTTCGTATGATAGCTACTAATAAAATAAGTGGTTATCACAGAAAATGCAAAGTGAAGCTGGCGGGTGAAGGCGATGGAGAGAACGCAGCTGTATCTACAGGAGTAGAAGAAATAAGCTCTTGTGCATATGGTAAAAGTGTGGCATAATAATGGTAAGAGCAAGGCGTAGTGAGGTAAGTTATGAGTGCATTAGCGCACGATATTTTTTCTAACATACCAGAACGGGATTTTCTTTCTCTCTTAGATAAGGGCGAGGCTCGTCCCTCTAAAGTAATTGAATTTGTAGGATTTAAAAAAGAGGATGTCTCAAAAGCAGCTGGTGTGCCTGCTAGCTCGGTTCGTTATGATGAACGAATGCCTCAAATCCTCAAGGATCGACTGAGGGAATGGGCAAATTTATTTAACTTGGTAGCCCAGTTTTTTAAAGGAGATGCAGTAAAAACAGCTCTCTGGTTTAAGACGTCAAATCCAATGATGGGGGGCATCTCACCACGCGATATGATTCGCTTTGGTCGTTACCAAAAACTGCTTAAATTTGTTCTTAACGCATTACCTCAAAATCAATAGTAAATTCTATAAAACGCTCATATGAGGGTAATGCGAAACTGCAGGCAGTGACTGCAGAAATAAGCTATACCTGCAAAAGGGCGCTACGTTTATGAAGCAGCCTGGATAGGAGAGTGCTTGATGAAGGATCCTATCTGCGTTTTTTTCCCTTCTAGAGGAGTCAGTAAAGGAAATTTTATATGATTTTTATGGTGAAATGACAGGTTTTATGGTATAATTCTTTGGCTTATGGTGTAATCCCTTCACTTTACGGTGTAAAAATAGGATTGCACTATAAAAGGTGTCTCTTATAGTATAATTCCCGTCATTACACACTAAATGAGGGACGTATGGCAAGGCGCAAGATTCCAGAAAGAGAATTTGAAGCAATAACCGAAGCAATCTCAATCTTCCCAGAGGGTGTGGCTTTTGAAAAACTTCTTACAATTATAACACTTGATCTTCCTCGTCGTACAATACAGAATAGGGTAAGCTCCCTTGTGAAAAAGGGCGTATTGATCGCGCAGGGAAAAACGAAAGGGATGAAATATCGCCTAGCCGTGGGGGTAGCGAGCACAGTTCCAGCTGAGGAGACGGTCGTTCCTCTTACTCCAGAGTCGAAGTACATCCTTCGTAAAATCAGCATGCCCACTGTTCACAGAAAGCATACAGCATACAATAGAGAATTTCTTTATGACTACACTCCAAATGTTACACAATATCTATCCACAGCATTGTGTGAGCACCTGCATAAAACAGGTCGTACTGATGGTGAGAGGCCTGCTGGTACCTATGCACGGCAGATTTTTGGTCGTTTACTCATTGACTTGACCTGGAACTCGAGCAGGCTAGAAGGCAACACTTATTCTTTACTCGAAACAGAACGACTCCTCGAGTTAAGTGAGATGGCCGAGGGAAAAAATCTGAAAGAAACACAGATGATTTTGAACCATAAAGCCGCTATTGAATTTCTGGTTGAGTGCATTGACCGCGTAGGCATCAATCGATATACCCTCCTCAATTTGCATGCATTGCTTTCGCAGAACTTACTTTCGAATTCTTCTGCATGCGGGCGATTGAGATCTATACCGGTAGGCATTGGCGAATCTGTGTACCATCCCCTAGCAGTTCCACAGCTCATTGAAGAGTCTTTCGATCAAATCCTTGTAAAAGGTCAAGCTATTAAAGACCCTTTTGAACAGGCATTCTTTTTGATGGTTCACATCCCCTATTTACAGCCTTTTGAAGACGTAAATAAAAGAGTATCCCGACTTGCTGCAAATATTCCGCTGATTCGTGCAAACATTGCCCCCTTATCTTTCGTAGAGGTTCCTGAAAGCTCTTATATCAATGGGTTATTAGGCATTTATGAATTAAATCGCATAGATTATTTTAGAGATGTCTTTGTTTGGGCTTATGAGCGTTCTGCGAACCTGTACTCAACTACTCGAAACACGCTCGGAGAACCAGATCCTCTTCGTCTACGCTATCGCGAATTAATCTACAATACCATAGCCCATATCGTTCTAGAGGTTCTGGATAAGAAAACAGCAGTTGCATTTATTAAAAAACAAGCTGAGGGTAGGGCGAAGAATGAAGATCAAGCCAAGGTCATTACAGCGATAGAAAATGAGTTACGGGGTTTGCATGAAGGCAACATCGCCCGCTACCAGATTCGCCCATCACAGTACGAGGCTTGGGCTATAAACTGGAAATAATGAGCAACCTGACAAAAGCTCTGACATTGAAACTGAGACAAATGAGAAAACAAGGACAAGGAGGTGGTAAAACAGGCTCATGGATTGCGTTTAGAAGCATTAGCATGAAGTAGCGGCAGTCGGACTTGAACCAACGACCCTCGGATTATGATTCCGATGCTCTAACCAGCTGAGCTATACCGCCATAAAAGAAAATACAGCTGCCTCTTTCGAGACAGCTGTCTGAGAAATAGCGGGGGAAGGATTCGAACCTCCGGCCTTTGGGTTATGAGCCCAACGAGCTAACCCCTGCTCCACCCCGCGTCAACTATGCCAATTATTCTACACTATCTGCTCTTTTTCGTACAACCCCTATTTTTTGCTGCCAAAAAATTGTGGCGCCATATCATGAATCACGCTCAGAGTGGCCTGTGTGGATCCCTTCATTGCAGAAATCATCGAAAGCGCATTTTTACTGATTTCAGATCGCTTTTCTGCATTGCTTAGAAGGCTTTCAAGTATGCCTTGGATGCCATTGATGTCAGTCTGGATGATGGCATTGTGCGCAAGCGCATTTTCTATAAGTTGTGGCTGTGAATACATGTAGGGCCCCGTAATGACCGGAATCCCAAAACACTGCGCCTCTAAAATATTATGGCCGCCAACCTTTGTCGTAAAGCTGCCTGCTACAATGGCAACGTCGGCCAGCTGGTAGCAGTGGCGCAAGACGCCCATGGTATCGACGAGGAACACTTGGGGGTTGCTGTGTGTGGATCCCTTTGTCCAGCTTGCGTAAGAGAGGCCTTGTGCTTCGATAAGGCCAGAAACGACAGCAAAGCGCTCGGGGTGCCTTGGGGCAATAATGACTTTCAGTCGGTCTAGTTGCTGG
>JAFEGS010000126.1 GCA_018239705.1 Verrucomicrobiota bacterium
ACATTGGAAGGGGAAAATGACATCCAAGGTGTTTTTCGGCTCACAGCTACCCATTCGTTAGTAGCTACGTGGCTTACCTATTTTTTGCATGAATTTATTGAGCTCTATCCCAATCTTCGATTTGAAATTATTGGGAGTAATCCCCCCTTAGATTTGCAAAGTGGGGAGATTGATGCAGCGGTTAGACCCTACATGCAGAATGCGCCACTGCTCACTCAGATACCTCTTATGCGATGGAAGCTAAGCCTTTTTGCTACCGCAGAGTACCTTGAGCGCTTTGGGACTCCTCAAAAGGTGGAAGATCTAGATCACCATCGCCTGGTTGTGTTTCACGATATCGATGCCCAATTTCTTCCCTCATATAACACCTTTCCTCTCCATATGGGTACGAAAGATGGGAAGAAGAGGGAGCCGATTGTAAAGGTAAATTCTGTTCCTGGAATGTACAATTTGGTCTCACGCCATGTTGGCATTGGGTGTTTCTCTAAAGACTCCCCCACGTTCAAAGACTACCAGTTTGTGCCGGTGTTGCCCGATCTGGTGAGTACAGAGGTGGAAGTATACTATATTTATCCTGAGAACTTATCTCATTTAAAAAGGATTCAGGCATTTGGCGATTTTTTGAGAAAAAAGGTTCTAGAAATACATCCTGGATGTGTTTAATATAAATAAGAGGCTGTTGGTATGAACGAAGATTGTTTTCATTTGGGCGTGAAAGGGCTTATACGAAATCAGGAAGGAAGAGTGCTTTTGTTAGAAAGAAAAGGATATTGGGATCTACCTGGAGGACGTTTGCAGAAAGGGGAAACTGTCCTTGAAGCACTCTATCGAGAGGTTGATGAAGAAATAGGCCTGAAACATATAGAGGGAGCAACGCAGCTCTGCACGCATCTTACTGGCATACGAATAGGTGATGTTGGCCTGATCCTTTCGGTCTATACGTTTGATACTCCTTTTGATTTTACTCCACAGCTCAGTGAAGAGCATAGTGGTTTTGGCTGGTTTGATATTGACGAGGCCTGTGAGCGTCTCGCTGCCCGGCTGCCACCTGAATTACTGAATGACCTCCGAAAAGAGCTTGTCGGGGCATAAATATATTTATGTCTGGCGAAGCTTCTCTGCGTCTCCGCGTCTCTGCGTCTCTGCGTTGAAATATCTCACACCTTATCCAGGATAGCGTTTTGCCCAAAAATTCAACGCAGAGACGCAGAGGCGCAGAGACGCAGAGAGGCTTCGCCCGAGCCCAATCATTGCTTGTGGAAGCTGATCTCGTCCTTTTTCATCACTAGCTCAACTTTGTCCTGCGCCACAATCTCCCCTTTTAATATAGCTGAAGAGAGGATGTTCACTACCTTCTGCTGGATAAGCCGCTTGAGGGGCCGTGCACCAAAGAAGGGATCATAGCCCTCTTTAGCAAGGTAGAGCACCACATCATCTTCCCACGAAAGCGTAACCTCTCGCTCCAAGAGCCGTTTGACTAGCCTGCGAAGCTGTATCAGCACGATCTTGGTCATATCCTGCTCTTTTAACGGCAAGAAGGGGAGGATATCGTCGAGGCGGTTGATGAACTCTGGGCGGAAATGGGCCTTGATCACAGGGTCAAGCAGCGCCATGATCTCTTCTTTCGACAGCGCATGCTTTGTCGACTGCTGCTTTTGCAAAAGCAGGTCCGAGCCTAGGTTAGAGGTCATAATAAAGAGCGCATTTTTACAGTTTACTACTCTACCTTTACTGTCAGTGAGGCGGCCCTCATCAAAGATCTGCAGCAAGATGTTAAAGACATCCGGATTTGCCTTCTCAATCTCGTCAAAAAGGACGATGGAGTAGGGGCGGCGTCTCAGCGCTTCTGTCAGCTGTCCTCCCTCATCATAGCCAACATAGCCGGGAGGGGAGCCAATGAGCTTGGCGACTGAATGCTTTTCCATGTATTCAGACATGTCAAGACGGATGATGGCATCTTCTTGGTTGAAGAGCTGTTCAGCCAGGGCCTTGGCAAGCTCTGTTTTACCAACGCCTGTAGGGCCAAGAAAGAGAAATGCTCCCATAGGACGAGTAGGATCGCTGAGGCCTGCTCGAGAGCGGCGTATAGCCTCTGCAATGGCAACAACGGCAAACTCCTGTCCAACAACTCTAGCCTCTAGCGCCTCTTCGAGCTTGATGAGCTTTGTTGCCTCTCCCTCAAGCATCTTCTGGACGGGGATGCCTGTCCATTTCGAGACGATATGGGCAATGAGCTGCTCATCCACCTCTTCTTGAAGCAGGCGCCCTGCCTTCTCTTTGAGCTCCTTTTCGGCCATCTCCAGCTCTTTTTGCAGCTTTGGCAGTGTGCTGTAGCGAAGCTGTGCCACCTTTTCGTAGTCCGATTTTCGCTCGGCCTCTTCTTCTTGGAATTTCAGAAGTTCCAGCTCGTTCTTTTTTTCTTTGATAGAGGTGATGAGCTTTTTTTCCGATTCCCACTGCTGACGCAGTACTGCAAGCTCTTCTTTGATATTGGCAATGCGTTCATTGAGCTTTTGCATCTCTTGGCGGGCGCTTGTGCTATCTTCTCTTTTCAAGGCTTCCATCTCAACGATAAGCGATGAGAGCTCTCGCTCTTTGGTATCGATGGGCAGCGGCCTGCTTCCCAGCTGCATCCTGATAAGGCTTGCTGCTTCGTCGATCAGGTCAATAGCCTTGTCGGGGAGGCGTCGATCTGTGATGTAGCGGTCGGACAAAAGCACAGCAGCGTGAAGCGCCGATTCAGTAATACGCACGCCGTGGAAGATCTCGTAGCGCTCTCTAAGGCCCCGTAAAATGGCTATAGAGTCTTCAACGCTTGGCTCTTGGACCAGTACAGGCTGGAAGCGGCGCTCAAGGGCTGCATCCTTTTCGATATGTTTTTGATATTCATTGAGCGTCGTGGCGCCAATACAGTGAAGAGTGCCGCGTGCAAGTGCCGGTTTAAGAAGGTTTGCGGCGTCTACAGCGCCCTCTGCAGCGCCGGCGCCGACGAGCGTGTGCACCTCGTCGATAAAGAGGATGGTATTGCCTTCGTTCTTCTCAATCTCTGTGAGGATGCCCTTGAGCCGCTCTTCAAATTCGCCTCTGTACTTGGTGCCGGCAAGAAGGCTTCCCATGTCAAGCACATAGACCTGCTTGTTTTTGAGCGAGTCGGGGACATCGCCTTGGACAATCCTCTGGGCTAGCCCTTCAACAATAGCAGTCTTTCCAACGCCAGGGTCACCAATGAGCATCGGGTTGTTCTTCGTTCTTCTACTGAGGACCTGAATGGTTCGTCTGATCTCTTCATCGCGGCCAATAACGGGGTCGAGTTTACCCTCTTTTGCTTGGGCAGTAAAGTTTCGGCAGTATTTTTCTAGCGCTTGCAAGCCAGATTCAGCGCTTGGTGAATCCATATGTCGATCTCCCCTGATTTTTTGGATTTGTTCGTCTACCTGTTCGTTAGTTACACTAAAGCTTTTCTTCCACTTTGCTAAGGGCTCACCCCCATTTTTCCAAAAGACTGAAAAGAAGTGATCAGTGCCGATGTAGCTATCATTCCATTTTTTCGCAAGGGCAGCTGCCTCCTGGATGCGGTTCTGTAGCGATCTACCGGTTGCTGGTTGCTGTGTAGGACCGCTAAAGGTGGGAAGAGTAGTAATAAAATTTTCAGTTTCACGAAGAAGTGATTCAAAGGGCAGTTTCAACTCGCTCATTAGGCTCTGAAAATAGCCGCCTTGTTGAGAGAGGAAGCTTGCGAGGAGGTGTGCCTCTCCTGTTTCTACGTTATTGTGCTTTTGAGCAAGCGCAAAGGCCTCTTGCAGAGCTGTAGCTACTGGTTCTGTGAAGTTGGTTGACATATCTTTTTTACCCCTATTATCTGCCCTGACTCATTTTCAAACTTGTACCAGACCGGTTTTTTCGATTGGACGATGCGGATTTTATCGCCGGTTTTCCAGCCCTTTGCCTTCCTTTTATAGTGAGAGCAGACGTCATAGCTCTCACCATTTTTCAGCGTAAAGCGTAAGCCATTATTTGCAACTGCGATGATTTCTCCTTCCAAAGGTACGCTCTCAGTACTCTTTTTTGGTGGCTCTGCCATGGGCTGATCGCTTTTTAGCCATGCCTCAAGCGAGGCCTTTTCTTCGGTTGAGAGCTTGACAATACCGGTTGCATTTCTCGTCTGTTCGTCCATCTTGTCAAAGAGAGAGGGCTTTGCCTCCTCTCCGGTAAGTGGAGCTAAAAATAGAATCATCAAGGAAATCATTGAAATTTTCATAGTAAACCCCCTCTATGGGTTTTTATTGGCTTGAGCGAACTGTCCGGTATCGAGATTTTCTAATTCATACTGATAGAGCGGATCGTTGGTCTTTTTAATTTTGATGCGATCGTTGGGCTTCCATGTATTTGTACGATACATATCCCTCGGTGCAATCTTCCAAGAGGAGCCGTTATTAAGAGCAACCACATCACCTTGTTCAGAAGTAGCGCTTATGTTAAAGCTTCCTT